>DAIUEA010000252.1:0-3519 GCA_036845365.1 Limnohabitans sp.
ATTAATTAGCATCCGTTTCATGATGCGTTCCTTTATCTCAAACAATACGGATCCCTATACGGGATAAACAATGCCCGAGTCTTTGAAACTAAAAACGACTGGAAAAGGAAGTGAAGCTTAAACCCACTGCGCGTTGTATAGGCCTTAATAGGTCAACGGCGCGGTTGTCTTTTATGCTTTTGGATAGGAGCGAGTTGTGCACGAGAAGAAGAGGCCCAAAGGCCTTTTAGACTCTGTACAAAGTTTTTAAATGCAATGACACGCTTAGCCCTACTGACGTGCGAAAACACTTCGCAATTACTAAATAGTTCTAACATCATGATCAGCAAAAACATAGCTTTTTACTCGCTTTTTTTCCGCTGCAGCCCCAGGTTTCAATGATGCTGCAACTTCGTAATTCCGTTCAAGTTTCTAAATTCATCGGCTCTACATGAGAACTTGCATCAAACTGCCAAACCGTTGGTCAGGGCATACAAATAAATATCTCACATGGCATCGACTTCACAGCAACCATTCTCGTGCTCTAATCTCTTATTCAAATCAAGCACTTAGAGAACAGATCGCTGGTAATGAATATTATAGACCCAGACAAGTCGGCAAAACCGTTAAGCGCAAAAACAATCACCGTGGACGAGGAATCCGCAGGGCAAAGACTGGATAACTTTTTAATCAAGCACCTAAAAGGTGTCCCAAAGACCCACATCTACAGGATTATCCGCAGCGGCGAGGTCCGCATTAACAAAGGGCGAGTGGATGCACAAACCCGCATTGAAGGTGGGGACCTCATTCGCCTACCACCCCTTAGGGTGAGCAAAGGTGAGGAGCTAGTAGAAACCCTTGAAACTAAGGATACAACACCCGCCAAGGAATTTCCCGTACTTTTAGAGGATGAATGGATGCTTGCCATCAACAAACCCTCTGGAGTGGCAGTGCACGGGGGGAGTGGTGTTAGTTTCGGGGTCATCGAACAATTACGCAGCGCCAGACCCATGGCCAAACTTCTAGAGCTTGTGCACCGCTTGGACAAAGAAACATCAGGGATTTTGTTGATCGCTAAAAAAAGGAGCGCCCTGGTTCAACTCCAAGCTCAATTCAAAGGCCGAGAAACAGGTAAAACTTACCTGGCTTTGGTTCGTGGGCAGTGGCCCTCCAACAAAAAAGTGATTGACCTCCCGCTTCTTAAATATACTCTCGGGCCCGCTGACGGTGCGGGTGAGGGAGAGAGGCGTGTAAAAGTTCTTGCCCACAACGACACAAGTGGATTGCGCGCCATAACTTTAGTGAAACTATCGCGCTTGGTGGGTGGCTACAGTTTGTTGGAAGTCACCATCAAAACTGGTAGAACGCACCAAATAAGAGTTCACCTTGCAAGTCAAGGATATCCTATTGTTGGTGACGATAAGTACGGGGATTTCGATCACAATAGGGAGTTAAAGAAAATGGGACTCAAACGGATGTTTTTGCATGCATGGCGACTTCGTTTTAATCATCCAAACAGCGAAAAAAGTGTTTTACTTGAAGCTCCTTTACCACCCGAACTCCAGGAATTCATAGACCATGTCCAACCTCCCCTCAAGATCTAGACAATTTGACTTGATTGCGTTCGATTGGGATGGAACACTTTTTGACTCCACAAAGATCATAGTTCGCTGCATTCAAGAAGCTGTAAAAGATGTGGGAGGCCAAGCACCTACTGATGAAAAAGCGGCTTATGTGATTGGATTGGCGCTGGGGCCAGCGCTTGCCCACGCAGCGCCCGATGTACCGCCTGAGAAATACCCTGAGCTTAGTAAGCGGTACAGCCACCACTACGTTCAGCAAAAAAACGATTTAACTCTTTTTGAGGGAACTTTAGAAATGCTGAGCCAACTTAGGTCTCAGTCCTTCAAGATAGCGGTAGCTACTGGCAAAAGTCGCATTGGGCTCAATGAAGCTCTTAGCACGGCCGCGCTCAAAGACGTTTTTCACTCGACCCGCACTGCCGATGAGACCGCTGGCAAGCCAGATCCGAAAATGCTCTTTGAATTAATGGAGGAGTTACGTATCTTGCCCTCGAGAACGCTGATGATTGGGGATACCTCTCATGATTTGTTGATGGCAAAACGCGCGGGCTGCGCAAGTGTTGGCGTAAGCTACGGAGCCCATAAAGGAGAAAGTCTCCAGGAGTTCGGTCCATTATTTATCGCTAAATCAGTTCAAGAATTGCATCTTTGGATAAACAAGCATGGATGAGAAGGTTTATTTATGTCCCTCTAGTGCCTTAGAGGACTCTGGACAAGCGGTGCCCTTTGATGTTAATTTTGAGGGCATGACATGTAAAGCGTTTGCAGTGCGCTACAAGGGGGCGGTCCATGCATACTTGAACAGGTGCGCCCACATTCCCATGGAGATGGATTACCTAGAAAACCGGTTTTTTGATGAATCTGGTAAGTGGTTGATGTGTGCTACTCACGGCGCCGTATATGCTCCACAGACAGGGCAATGCGTTGAGGGACCTTGTCGTAAGAATTTAGTAAAAATTGACCTTAACGAATCAAACGGAAATGTCTACTGGCATACTACACATAATCTTAAAACATTGATTTTTTAAATAATGAACGAACCACACGATTCCCCTAACCCGTCAAATCCCTCAAACTCAGGGGGGACCGGCGGCACAGGCAACTTTGCGCCTCACACTCCTTCATGGGGACAAGCTACTCTTGAAAAATGGGCTTTTGCAGCGCTTGAAGAGCAGCGATTGGCCAGGCGCTGGAGAACTTTTATTCGCTTTTGCTGGCTGGTCGCCCTAATTGCCGCAGGAGTGCTCACTTTTTATAAAAACACAAGCACCTCTACTAGCAGTGGGGTACACACTGGGGTTGTTGAGATTAAGGGAGAAATCTCAGCTGACTCAGATTCCAGCGCTGAGTGGATTAATCAAGCGCTTAAAGATGCCTTTGAAGATGAGAACACAAAAGCAGTCGTACTTTTAATCAACTCCCCCGGTGGAAGCCCCGTGCAAGCGGGCATGATCAACGATGAGATTAGGCGTTTGAAAGCTAAGCACAAAAAGCCAGTTTATGCGGTTGTGGAGGAGACTTGTGCGTCCGCTGCTTATTACATCGCAGTCGCAGCCGACAACATTTATGTAGACAAAGCAAGCATCGTTGGAAGCATAGGTGTACTAATGGACGGATTTGGATTCACAGGTATTATGGACAAAGTAGGGGTCGAGAGACGCTTACTGACTGCAGGTGAAAACAAGGGGTTTTTGGATCCTTTTAGCCCGATGTCCAAGACTCAAAAGGCTTTTGCTTTGCTTATGCTTGAGCAAATCCATCAGCAATTCATTGGAGTCGTAAAAGAAGGACGGGGGAACCGACTTAAAGAGTCTCCAGAGCTTTTTAGCGGTCTTTTTTGGACGGGTCAACAATCCATCGAAATGGGTCTCGCAGATGGACTCGGTAGCTTAGATTATGTGGCGCGTGAGGTCATAAAAGCTGAAGAGTTGGTGGACTACACCAAACGCGATAACGT
>DAIUEA010000253.1:0-3499 GCA_036845365.1 Limnohabitans sp.
CTCAAGCGCAATCCCTCCCCGAGGGAGGCCTGCTTTCGCCTAAGGAATTCCTGCACCTAGGCTCTCGGGCGGCAATTGATCAGACTCTCTCTCGCCTGGCACGTGAAGGGAAGCTCCTCAGGGTTGGTCGAGGCGCCTATTCGCTGCCAGTTCAGGGCCGCTTCGGCGTGCGTGCGTATTCCAGCACACTTGGACACTTGTTCCCCCCGGTCCCCCGGTGTCAGGGAAGTCGCCGCTTTTAGTCAAATTTAGACCTGGGGCCGCACACCACTAAACTCCACTACACACGACTACACACGACTACATATCGATATTGAGGAGACGTAACCACTTGAAATCATAGTGGTTTTCTTTGGATGTTTGATCTCCGATATCAGATCTCAAGATCTGTCTTGCCGGGTAAACCCTTGGCGGTCGCAGACCCTTGGCAGTAGCAGGCCCTTAGAATCAACCACAACGAATGATCCTAGGAGTTTAAAATTGAGTAAATTATCCACCCCCAAAATCACCTCCTTGCGTGTCATACCCGTTGCGGGTCATGACAGCATGCTACTTAATTTGTCCGGGGCGCATGGGCCGTTTTTTACCCGAAATTTAATCATTCTGACTGATTCTGATGGTCAAAGCGGTATCGGCGAGGTGCCAGGGGGTGAGAAGATACGCAAAACCATTGAAGACGCCGCAGGGTTAGTGGTAGGTCAAACCATCGGCAACGTTCAAAGTGTACTCACCCAGATGCGCACTTTATTTGCAGACAGAGATTCAGGTGGGCGTGGTCTGCAAACCTTTGATCTCAGGACCACCATTCACGCGGTGACTGCAGTTGAGTCAGCTATGCTAGATTTACTAGGCAAACACCTTGATTTGCCCGTTGCTGCTTTACTTGGCGAGGGTCAACAAAGGAGTTCGGTAGAAATGCTTGGGTATTTGTTTTACGTGGGTGACCGCACGAGGACCGATCTGCCTTATAGGGCTCATAGCAAAGCCAAGCACAGCGTCAAATCAGGGGCTTTAGGCCATGACGAATGGTTCCACCTGAGGGATGAGGCGGCAATGACCGCACAGAGTGTGGTGAAGCTTGCTAAAGCGGCCAGAGCTAAGTACGGGTTCAACGACTTTAAGCTCAAAGGGGGCGTCTTGTCGGGAGAGGAGGAGATGCAAGCCGTATTGGCGTTGCACGAGGCTTTCCCCAGTGCTCGGGTTACTTTAGATCCCAATGGGGGGTGGTTGTTAAAGGATGCGATCCGATTGATGCGCGATATGCACGGTGTTGTTGCCTATGCAGAGGACCCCTGCGGTGCCGAGGAGGGCTTTAGTGGGCGCGAGGTGATGGCCGAATTTAGGCGTGAAACGGGACTTCCTACAGCCACAAATATGGTGGCGACCGATTGGCGTCAGTTGACTCACTCCCTATCGCTTCAAAGTGTAGACATACCCTTGGCTGATCCACACTTTTGGACCATGGCTGGCTCGGTGCGAGTTGCGCAAACTTGCCGAGACTGGGGCTTGACATGGGGGTCTCATTCAAACAATCACTTCGATGTGTCCCTGGCCATGTTCACGCACGTTGCAGCGGCTGCGCCGGGCAAAGTTACAGCAATCGATACGCACTGGATATGGCAAGACGGCCAAGGACTAACAAATGAGCCCTTACAAATTGTTAACGGACATGTCCAAGTCCCTAAGCGTGCAGGACTGGGAGTCGATTTAAACATGCAGGCGGTCGAGCAAGCGCATGAGCTTTACCTTTCACACGGGCTAGGGGCAAGGGATGACTCGGTGGCCATGCAATTTCTGATATCCGGCTGGAAATTTGATCCCAAGCGTCCATGTATGGTGCGGTAGCGGGCGGGTTTAAGGCTAGGTTAGGACGGGTTTAGGGCTGGTTTAGGACGGCACCAAAATGAACGCACAAACAGTACCTAATCAATTAGTTAATTAGCTTTTATTTACGATTTGTTTAACGATCTCTCTCACCTCTGAGAGCTGAGTTTGTATAACTGCAAACTCGTCGTTTATTTTGGAGAGCATTTGGTGCTCTTGAATGGCTCTTTGTCTTTCGTACTCTTCCTCTCTTTTTTCGTCAAGAGCTGAGTCACTGTTGCTTGCAAAAGAGTCCACAATAGCGGCTACAAAGAGATTGACGGTCACAAAGGTTGCGATCATGATAAAAACTACGAAAAATATCCAAGCCTCAGGAAACTTTTCCATAACGGGGCGCGCCACGCCGGCGGACCAACTCTCCAGCGTCATCACTTGAAAGAGAGTGAAAAAAGTGGACCCAATGTTTCCAAAATAATCAGGAAAATCTTTGCCAAACAAGTTGGTGCTGACCACTGCGGAGACGTAAAAGATGATCAGCAACAACCCAACCACTGAGCCCAGACTCGCCAAGGACCCCAACAGACCCCGCACCACCTTCTTCATGCTTTCAAATTTATTGATAAGTCTTAGAACCCTGAGAACCCGCAGAGATCTTAAAACCGACAGTGACTCAGAGGCAGGAACAACCGCAATGGCGATGACGATGAAGTCAAAAACGCACCAAGGATCCGTAAAGAATCTAAGCCCTCTCGCCGCCATTAAAAGCACGAGCTCACATATAAATATGATTAGAATCGTGTGATCAAGGAGGTGCAGCTCCTCGCCCACCGAGTCCATGATGGACTCGCTGGTCTCCATCCCAAGCAAAATTGCATTTACGAGTATCAAAAATACAACTGAGTGCTGCACTAAAGGTAAGGCAAGAAAAGACTCAATTTTGTTTTGCCAGTGGGCTGGCTTATTCTCTATCGTTGTCATGTCCGGGGTTGATTTTTTCTATTTTTTTATTTAGGCCTTAAGTACCCGAATAGTTAGGTCCGCCCGAGCCCTCAGGTGTTTTCCAGACTATATTTTGAGTGGGGTCTTTGATGTCACAGGTTTTGCAATGTATGCAGTTTTGGGCATTGATTTGGAGTTTGTCTTCAGCCCCAACCTTAATGTACTCATACACACCCGCTGGGCAGTAAAGTTGCTCTGGGCCGCCGTACTTGGCAAGATTAATCTGGACTGGGACACTTGCGTCTTTGAGCGTCAAGTGAGAGGGCTGATTTTCCTCATGATTGGTGTTGGCGATGAAGACGGAGGAGAGTCGGTCAAAACTAATGAGCCCATCAGGCTTGGGGTAGACGATCGGTTCACAGTCCTTTAGCTCTTTAAGGTACTCGTGATCTGCTTTTTGGCTGTGCAGTGTCCAAGGTACGTTGCCGCCAAAGAGTTTTTGCTCTATGCCGACCATCAAAGAGCCGACCAAAAGTCCTTTGGACATCCACGGTTTAAAGTTACGGGCAGCTTTCAGCTCCGAGTAAAGCCAACTGCTTTTAAAGCTCTGTGGGTAGGAGGTCAGCTCATCGTGGGAGCGGCCAGTGCCGAGCGCTTCAAAAGCGGCCTCTGCAGCGAGCATTCCCGTTTTGATCGCAGCGTGAGAGCCCTTGATTCTGGAGGCATTCAAATAACC
>DAIUEA010000254.1:0-3492 GCA_036845365.1 Limnohabitans sp.
GTCTTATGGACTGAACAAGAAGTTCATAACATCGCCATCATGAACGACATATTCTTTGCCTTCAGCTCGCATTTTCCCCGCATCTTTAGAGCCTTGCTCGCCCTTGTGGGTTATATAGTCAGCAAAGGAAATTGTTTGAGCTCTGATAAAGCCTTTTTCAAAGTCAGTGTGTATGACACCTGCGGCTTGTGGGGCCGTATAGCCTTTGTGAATGGTCCACGCTCTAACCTCTTTAACTCCTGCAGTGAAGTAGGTTTGAAGTCCAAGCAATTCGTACGCTCCGCGTATGAGCCGATTGAGTCCAGGCTCGGTTTGCCCCATCTCCGACAAAAATAAAGTCTTCTCTTCCTCGTCCATATCACTCATGTCAGCCTCCATCTTTGCGCATATCGCAACCAGGGGGGCTTTTTGAGTGTCAGCCAAAGCTTGAAGTCGAGCCAAGTAAGCGTTGTTTTCAAATCCGTCTTCACTAACATTCCCAACAAACATGGCTGGTTTGGCAGTGATTAGACAAAATGGTTTTAAAAGAATCCATTCATCCACTGACAGAGGTAAAGTCCTGACAGGGTGGCCTTGATTCAAAGCGGTTTGACATGTGTTGAGCAAAGCTAGAATTTTTGCTGCCTCTTTGTCACTCCCTGATTTTGAGGTCTTTGTATACCGGGCAATAGATTTCTCTACCGTGCTTAAATCTGCCAAACAAAGCTCAGTTTGGATAACCTCTAGATCAGAGATGGGGTCTATTTTGCCAGCTACGTGAATGATATTGTCATCATCAAAGCAACGCACTACGTTCACAATGGCATCGGTTTCTCTAATATGTGCCAAGAACTGATTGCCAAGCCCCTCACCTTGGCTTGCACCGGCGACGAGGCCTGCAATATCCACGAACTCAACTATGGCGGGCACGATTCTCTCAGGCTTAACAATCGTAGATAAATCCTTCAACCTTGAATCTGGCACCTCGACCACGCCCACGTTTGGCTCAATCGTACAAAAGGGGTAGTTCTCTGCAGCTATGCCAGCCTTAGTTAATGCATTAAATAGAGTTGATTTGCCTACATTAGGTAGACCTACGATACCGCACTTTAAACTCATAAAAATTCCAAATAAACTGAAGTTAGACAAAACACTCGGTTTTGACCGAAGCCTTCAATTATCGTAGAAAGGACTGCTTAATCACCGTCTCTTGAGTGAAAACTCCGCGTTAAAGTACCCCATCAAAGTTGCAGGGCATAAAAGGGGCTCTAAACCAATGAATTAGGTCTGCATTTTGTAATCAAAAATTGTTCAAAAGCGCGAATTGGCGACGAATCATCAAAAAGTAAGCCTCTTGTATTGATTATTTTTTGTCTTAATAGTTCCCTTAAGCTCGGGTCCTTGGCAACTTTGACCACCAATTCAATGTAAGCCTCACAGGTTTGAGCAATGCATTCGTGAAGTCCCATTTTGCTTAAAATTGCACTTGCAAATCTGCCCCTCATGAACTCGCCCTCTTTGGCTATGATGGGCAGCGCACACTCAACAGCTTGCATTGCAGTATTAAATCCTGAAAATCCCAACGAGTCGATAAATAAATCGACCTGTTGCATCAGTCCAAAAAATTCCTGCGGATTCAACCAAGGCACAAAAACCACAAATTCGTTTAAATCAAGGCCCAAATTTGCAAAGGCAACGCGGAGCCTGTTTTTGAACACATCGAAACCTACGCCGTCTTTAAATAAGAAAATAAATTGACACGGACCAAGACGACTGGCTATTTGAGGGTACACCCAGTCGAAATCTGGAGAATATTTGAATAAGTTACCTGGGCAAAGCAAGGTTGTAATATCGGGATTTATACCCAGTGTTTTAAGATCTATTTTTGTGGGTACTATGTTGAGCTCTTTGTAGGTGCAACCCAAAGAGGGCAATGTGAAAAGATGCTCCGAGTAAGCGCGTTCAGAGTGGGGTGTCTCAAGTAATTCCGAAGAAATAAAATAGTCGATGTTTGCAATCCCCGTTGTTTCTGGGTGCCCCCAAGCCACGAGTTGTAAAGGCGCAAGACGCAGGTTGGCGATTTGAGTGGTAAGACCATGCATTCCTATCTCAGGAAATAAGAGGGCGTCAATTTGTGCATTGAGAATACAACTTGCCCAGTCTTCAAGACTGACTAAATTTTGCGTAAAAGAGGTGGCCAAAGACTGGGCAAGCTGGGTCTGTGAGTCAACACGGGTGCCAAGGTAAAAAATGTGTATTTCAAACACCCTTGAATCAAGTTGCTCTACAAAGCCCTTAGTAATGGCATTCCAAACAGAGTGATACCGTATTTGATCACTAACTATTCCCACTTTTATCCGTCCATGCTCAGTCCCAGTAGGCGCGCTCAACCCATGTGAGACGCTCCAAGAGGACATTACTTGGTGGCAGATCTGCGCGTACTGGGAGATTAATTCCTTGTTGTTTCGCTCTTGGTAGGCAAGGTAAAAAGGCTGGTGCAGCCCTACACAAGCGTAATTCTGTAAAAACCTGGGGTCCTTGCACTCAAGACTGAGTAAGCGAAGAGAGTTTGCAAATTGAGCGCGAGAAGACTCCAGGTGATCTACGCTAATCAGATGGGTTGGAATATTTGACAGCGCTATTGCCCATTTTGCGGCCTGGAAATTGGGCTCCAGCTTAAGCACTCGGCCGTAGTATTTTTTAGAGTTCTCAAGTTGGTTAATTTCCTTGAGCGCATTGGCTAAATTAAAATTGCCTTGAGTAAACTGAGGATTCAGCTCAATTGATTTTATGTAGCAATCAACTGCCAAGTTGATTTGCTTTAACTCCCTAAGCACGACCCCTTTGTTATTTAAAGCATCCACAAATCTTGGGTTGTGAGTAAGGGCCTCTTCGTAACAAGCCAGGGCCTCATGAAATCTTTTGAGCTCTTGCAGCACATTACCCATGTTGTTGTGAGCGTCAGCGTAAGCGGGATAAATTCGAATAGCCGCTTTAAAGGACTCTTCAGCCTCCTTAAACCTTTTTAATTCCCTAAACACATTGCCCTTGTTGTTGTGCAAGTGCGGGGCATTGCGGTTTAGGACAAGTCCTCTATCAAAACATTCCAACGCACTTGAATACTGTTTCAGCTCCAACAACAGGTTACCTTTGTTGTTGTAAGCGTCTAAATAATTGCCGTCAAGCTTGATGGCTTGATCGTAGTGGGCTAAGGCGTTGCTTGAATCCCCGCTTTGTTGGTATACGCGAGCAGCGTTGAAATACGCCTGTGCAAAGCTAGGGTTTATGAGTGCAGCATATTTAAAATTTGTTAAAGCGCTGCTCGGCTTATCAAGGCTTAAAAAAACAACCCCAAGATTGTTATAGGTGTCGGCAAATTGAGGCCTGAGCGAGATTGAGTTTTCATAACTAACAATGGCCTCAAAAGGCTTTTGAAAGGTTTGAAGCGCGTTACCTAGGTTGGAGTGGGCCTCGGGAAAGTTACTTTGAAGATGAATCGCTTTGGAGTAACTC
>DAIUEA010000255.1:0-3488 GCA_036845365.1 Limnohabitans sp.
AACTGGGACACTGTAAGCCTCTTGTCCAGGCAACTCGACCGCTTGCGCAGTGACCGCGCAGTGCCCCCCGAAGAGCTGAGAATCAAAAGACGATTTATCGTCTCCTAAAGGGGATACCCATCCGTAACCAGTAATCAACACGGAATCATTCATAAAGTAATCTTAAACGGTTTTTGCAAACCGCACAGCAAAGTTAACCGAAGACTTGGAAATCTTCGGATTCAATACAAAAGAGCTAAAACTAAAGACTTTTGGGAGGGATCCCACTGATCTGTCAAAATTGTTAATGCAAATAAGATGCAAACTTCGAATAACTTAGATTAAGCTGCAGCGCTGTAACCCTAGCCTGCACCTTATTAGTTACTACTAAAGTAAACCTTTAGACTTTAAAACAAACTCATCGATGACATCTGAAAGCTTTTGTAAGTCAATACCGGCTTCTCTTGGATTGAGACGTTCTTCAGGGATTCGAAGATTAAATGCGTCCTCGACCGCAAATACAAACTCCATTAAAGACAATGAGTCTATGCCCAGCTCAGTGAGTAAAGTCTCAGGAGTTACCAAAGAGGGATCCACCTGAAACTTAGAAGTTAGTATGTCAGAGATCGTTTGGAACGTTCCAAGATACTCAGCACTGGGGTTGGTTTGGGTCATGCAAAGAATAAAGTTTAAGTCTTAATTGTAAACTTAGATCTATTACCTTAACGCCTAACCTGGTGTAAATTTGTAAGTTTTAAATCAAAAGATTAACAAATTATTGGGAATTTATGGACCAACGTGTTCAAAGATTATCTAAAAATTCAATAACTTTTTGACAAACCTCCGCCCTGTCATTGTCCCAACTGATCATGTGATAACTATTTTCCAATACGTGACAGTGCAGCAAAGACGTCTTCCAGTTCATCTGTAAAAACCGCACATTCTCTAAGCTTGCGACCTCGTCTTCGCTTGCGTGCAATACCAAAGTGGGAGGCGCGGATACATTTGCCATAGATTTAAGCAGATGTTTTTGCAGTTTGTCATGTTCACGCAAGTGAGTCACCTCTAAAACACTGGCCCCAGCGCTTGATAAGCGCCTGGCCTTTAAATCCTTTGCGACCCAGGCCCTGATGCGCTCGTTTTTAAGCCCGTAGGGGGGCTTTTCTTCGTAACTCCAAATTCTGCCGATAGGGGTGTACAAAGCAAGTGGGAACAGAAAATGATAAAAAGGTATATTCCATCCGTCCAAAATAAGGGGGGTAGACATTAAAACCAGTCCGTCAACGATAGCCACATTTTTAACTGCTACACCCAGCGCCACATTGGAGCCAGCAGAAATACCGATTAAGACAACTTTTTTAAAAGTCTTTTTAAGTCTCTTAACCTCCGCCTCCACAAAATCTATCCACCCCTCAAAGGATTTAGCTACTTGTTTGCTCTGCTTCATCTCAAATGAGTAGCCAGGGATGATGAGCGGCTTGGCACGAACACCCACTTTTTTAAGGGCCTCCTCAACAGGCAACAACTCCTGAGAGGAGCTGCATAAGCCGTGTAACAAAAGGACAATCAAATCATCAGCCTGATTGGCTTGAATTAAACCGTCAAGGTTATCTCTAAGATCGGGGCTTGAAACTGGATCGTTCATTGATGAAGTTATCGCACCCATTGGGATTTCCTGCGAAGCGGTCTGCGGCTGTAATGAGTCACTCTCTTGCATAAGCTTTGACTTTTTCAAGGGTTCAAATGCGTAGGAGGACATAGGGGGAGTGGAAGACAGATAAAAAAATTATAAAAAGCTAAACGTTACAACAGGGTTAAAAGCAATCAACCTCTTATGATCGACACAAAGACTGCGTTTTTGAGGCTCTATCACCATAAATTGGATAGTCTGAGTCTAAACGATAGAAAGTACTATACTAAATTATGGTTACTGGCTTTCGTCGATCTTTACCTCGTTGATGTGATTTTTTAATGGGAATGGCTCCCCACTCTGGCTAAACTTCACTTTAACTAAACTTGCACCAAATTAGCCCAACTTACCCAACTTACCCAACCAGACCAAATTAATTTAGCATGCCAGGGTTTTAAACCGCCTCGTTAAATAGTATTGTTTAAGAGTTTTGTTCAATGGCCTCATTAAATACCTTTGCCCGCATCCACAACCATCAAATATTAGATTGATCCTATTTTTGAATTTATGCAAAAAAAAACCACTCCCGCAAAGAAAACTTCTACCAAGAAGATTGATTACTTACAAAAGATCTTAAATGCTGTTGTATACGACGTTGCCAAAGAGTCTGCCCTAGATGTTGCGAAAACTCTAAGCGCTCGGCTTGGAAATACAGTCCTTTTAAAGCGAGAAGATCAGCAATCTGTGTTTAGTTTTAAGCTACGCGGCGCATACAACAAAATGGCGCATCTAAGCCCCACAGAGCTGCGCAAAGGAGTGATCTGCGCCTCCGCTGGTAACCATGCTCAAGGGGTAGCTCTGAGCGCCAGCAGACTCAAATCCAAGGCCATTATCGTGATGCCCGTGACGACGCCCTCCCTCAAAATAGAGGCCGTTCAAGAGCTTGGCGGTGAGGTGGTTTTGTTTGGAGACAGCTACTCAGACGCGTATTCCCATGCTTTAGCGCTCTCCAACGCAAAAGGGTTGACCTTCGTTCACCCTTTTGACGACCCTGATGTGATTGCGGGTCAAGGAACTATCGCCGCTGAGATGCTCAGACAGCATCAAGGCCCCTTAGACGCGGTTTTTGTGGCGATAGGGGGAGGTGGTCTTGTGGCTGGTGTTGCAAGTTACATCAAAGCCGTTCGTCCTGAGATTCGGGTGATTGGCGTTCAAATGAACGATTCATCCGCCATGCTCCAGTCGATTGAGCAGGGCAAACGGGTTAAATTAACAGACGTAGGCCTCTTTAGTGACGGCACAGCTGTAAAAGAGGTCGGGGTTGAGACCTACCGCATCACAAAGGAGTTAGTTGACGAGTATATTTGTGTAGATACGGATAGCGTATGCGCTGCAATCAAGGACGTATTCATTGACACCAGAAGTATTGTGGAGCCTGCAGGGGCGATGGCAGTTGCGGGTATCAAGAAATATATTTCTCACCACAAAACCAAGGGCGAGACTTATGCGGCCATTTTGTGCGGTGCAAATATGAACTTTGAGCGACTGCGATTTGTTGCCGAGCGAGCAAGTGTGGGGGAAGAGCGTGAAGCTTTATTTGCCGTCACCATTCCCGAGCAAAGGGGAAGTTTTAAAAAGTTTTGCGAATTAATTGGGGACCTCCCCTCGTTTTCAGGTAACAAAGCACCGAGACAAGTCACCGAGTTCAACTACAGAATGAACGACAAGGACGCAGCTCATATTTTCTTGGGACTTAGCACATCAAGCAAAGGTGAGAGCATAAAGATAACAAAGTCATTCATCAAGAGCGGTTTTAAAGCGATCGACCTAACACATGATGAGCTTGCAAAAGAACACGTTCGCCACATGGTTGGGGGCC
>DAIUEA010000256.1:0-833 GCA_036845365.1 Limnohabitans sp.
AAGCTACCGTATAGGAACAGCATACATGAGTCCCCCCTTGTCCCACTGCGCGTTCATTCCTCTTTTTAAACCAAGGGCAGTTTTTTCTCCTAAATTGCGTTCAAATATTTCACCATAATTGCCTGTACTTGTTAGGGCCCGGCTTAGCCAATCCCGGTCCAAACCGAGTAACTTACCCATATCCTCAGATCTTCCCAACATTCTCAGGACTTTGGGATCTTGACTGTCCGTTTTGAGTTGCTCAATATTTGCAGACGTAATAGAGTATTCCTCAGCTTCAATAAGCCCATAAATAACCCACTTAACAATGCTTAACCACTCATCATCGCCCCTTCTAACCATGGGGCCCATAGGTTCTTTTGAGATCAGTTGGCTGAGGATGGTATGGTCTTTGGGGTTCATAGCTTCTTTAGCCCGGATTGATGCCAACCCAGATGAGTCGGTTGTGTAGGCCTTGCAGCGGCCTGCAAAATAAGCAGCGTTAGAGGCCTCTATCTTCTCAAAGACGATTGGTTTTATTTCCAATTTATTGGCCTTGGAAAAATCAGTCAAGTTTTTCTCTGTAGTCGTACCAGATTGGACGCAAACGGTTGCATTTTTTAACTGCAAAAGACTTTTAATATTCGATTGGGTTGGCACCATGAAACCTTGGCCGTCAAAGAACGTAATAACGGTCTGACTGAGTCCAAGAGAGGCGTCCCTGGTGAGGGTAAAAGAAGTGTTTCGAGAAAGGATATCAACCTCTCCAGATTGGAGCGCGGTGAATCTTTGGGTTGCAGATAAAGGCATGTATCTTACTTTTTCAGGACTGCCTAGCACAGCGGCTGCAATTG
>DAIUEA010000256.1:843-3468 GCA_036845365.1 Limnohabitans sp.
CACATATCCACATCAATGCCTGTCCACTTGCCTTGAGAATCAGCTTGCGCAAATCCTGTAAGTCCTGTGTTGACACCACAAGTTACGATGTCTTTTTGCTTGATCAGATCTAACGTTTTGCCAGCCTTTGCTGATGAGCTTATCAAACACACAATGATCAGAGTCAACCAGGTAGGAAACTGTTTGTTGCGATTCATCTTCATACTTAAATAAAAAAATTGATTGGGGATACAGGTGACATCTTAAGCGTTCTTTTGCGAGTCGTCTGCAGCGATAGGTTTCCATTTTCCTTTAAAAACTTACTGATTCAATCTAAAAGTGCACTCCTAAAGCGATTTACGCAGATTAGTGTCCCTCTAAGCGGGTGTGCATTGCTTAATTAATTGTCTTTTTTGAACAGCCCAACCGCTGAAAAAGTCGAACTAGCGGTTACAATTACTGCAGTCGGGGCGTAGCGCAGCCTGGTAGCGCATCTGGTTTGGGACCAGAGGGTCGTGAGTTCGAATCCCACCGCCCCGACCATCTTTATCAGGTCTACCGCAGGCACTGAAATTACTAATTTAATACTAATTTCCTTTGTCTCCTGCTTTTGAATACATAATATTTGTCTTCTCTGACTATATAAGCTCACAATTTCTATTAGAAAAGACCCTTTGTCTGCAAAATTAGCAGGGGTTTAGAATTGTGTGAAGCTCTATTGGGCTGACGCAATAGAGCTAAATTTTTGTGTCTATTGCTCTATAAAACCAAAATTATAAAAGGTTAGTTACAAATGACTATTTCTATTTTCGACAAAGATTTAGGTAAAAACGAAGCCAATTTTGTTGCTCTTTCACCTGTTAGCTTTGTGGAGCGAAGCGCCGAAGTGTACTCTGACCAAACAGCAACTATCCATGGAGAGAGGGTTTATTCATGGAAAGAGGTGAGAGAGCGATCAGCTCGTTTGGCGGCTGCCTTATTGGCAAGTGGAGTAACTAAAGGGGTTGCGGTGAGTGTGATGCTCTCGAACACGCCTGAAATGGTTGAAGTTCATTACGCTGTTCCGGCTATAAACGCTGTTTTAAACACTTTAAACACAAGACTAGATGCCCACCTGCTGGCTTGGCAAATTAACCACTGCGAAGCTCGGGTATTGATTACTGACAGAGAGTTCTCATCAACAATTTCTACCACTTTGACGCTTTTAAAAGAGCAATATCAAAGAGAGGTGATGGTCATTGATGTTGATGATTCAGAGTACGTTGGGCCAGGGCAAAGGCTGGGCAAGTATGAATATGAGGCATGGATAGCATCCCACGAACCGTTGAAAGTACTTCGGGGGCCTGATGATGAGTGGGACGCTATTGCTGTAAGTTATACATCTGGCACGACAGGGGATCCCAAAGGGGTAGTGACCCATCACAGAGGAGCTTATCTAAATGCAACTTGCCAGGCCTTGACTTGGCACATGCGCGAATTTCCAATCTATTTGTGGACGCTACCCATGTTTCACTGCAACGGGTGGTGCTTCCCCTGGACGATCGCTTTACTTGGTGGAACGCACGTTTGTTTAAGGAAAATTGATGCAGGTACTATTTTGCAAGCCATAGCAAAATACAAAGTTGATCATTACTGTGCAGCCCCAATTGTTCATAATTTATTGATCTCTGCGGACCCGCAGCTCAGGCAAGGCATCAACCATAAAGTAAAAGCTATGGTTGCTGGTGCAGCTCCTCCAGCTGCAATGATAGAGGGCATGACTAAGATCGGATTTGAACTTTTACATGTGTACGGTTTAACTGAAGTCTATGGGCCCGCAGCCGTTGCCGTTAAAAAACCCTACTGGTGTGAGCAATCTTTGTCTGAGCAAACCCGCTTAAATGCCCGTCAAGGAGTTAGGTATGTGTTGGAGGAGGGTATGACGCTCATGGATCCGCAAAGCATGCAAGAACTCCCCCCAGACGGAGAAACAATGGGAGAGATCATGTTTAGGGGCAATATTGTGATGAAGGGTTATCTGAAAAATCCAGCATCAACCCTGAAAGCATTTGAAGGTGGCTGGTTTCACACGGGTGATTTGGCTGTAATGGAGTCAGATCGCTACTTGAAAATCAAAGACAGAAGCAAGGACATTATCATCTCTGGTGGTGAAAATATCAGCTCTCTTGAGGTCGAGGACGCCTTGTACAGGCACCCTGATGTCATGACATGCGCCGTTGTTGCCAAGCCTGATGAAAAATGGGGTGAGTCACCTATGGCCTATGTCGAGCTCAGAGCAAATGGCAAAGCCTCGGCAGATGATTTAATAGCCCACTGCAAAACTCTTTTAGCCAGCTACAAAGTCCCAAGGGATATACGTTTTGAAACCATTCCAAAGACTTCAACTGGGAAAATTCAAAAATTTGAGCTTCGCAAGAGAATAGGCGCGTGAGCATCAGCTTGAATTAGCTAATTTTTATAAACACAAACACTTCATTTCTTACTGCAGACCTCAAACGGCATAATTCTTTTCTTAGCCAATTTCTGGGCTGCAACCGATAAGAAAAGTAGTTTAGAATGGATATCAATCGATAGTTCCAAATTATCATACTACATAGGTACTTAGATTCCGAACTGTCCGTAGCTCAGTTGGATAGAGCAACAGCC
>DAIUEA010000257.1:0-3468 GCA_036845365.1 Limnohabitans sp.
GCTGAAAGGTTGGCCAAGCGTTTTGGAGCCGCTTTAGGCGCCGGTGCCGTAAAGGCTCTTAAAACCTGGCCTGAACTGCGCTGAGCTCGCTTTTTAAGAGCCTATCGCAAATACAACGGGTAAGTTTTGGGGCAACTCAATGGATAACCGGTTCCAATCAGCAACTGATTTGCACATATTCTTGCCTCCCGCCAAAGTTAAACCAATGCTCACACCAACTCTGGTGTTCGCATTTAAATGACTGATGAGCGATTTAAAAAGTGAATTGTTTCTATACGGGGTTTCAATAATGAGCTGTGTTTGCTCACTCCTTAGTGCGGTTGCCTCCAACTCTTTGAGACGCTTTTGAAGCGCAGCGCTGTCGTGAGGGACGTAGCCCACAAAGGCAAAGCTTTGTCCGTTAAGACCCAAGGCGCTCAAAGCCATCGAAATGCTTACCTGCTCAGCGCATCCAAAATCCAATGTGGCAGGCACCAAATATAGAGTCCCGTAGGTTGGCTGAGCGTTTTCTGACATTTATTTTTACCTTGGAAAAGTCTACTTAAATTAGCTTAAAACCTGCTAGCCTGAGCATGTTGCAAGTTGATATCAACGGCAGACCTATCAACGCGGTTGGATCATCACTTTGAATGAACTCCAACAAACTAATCCCTAGCCCCTCACTTTTTGCACTACCAGCGCAGTCGTAGGGGGTCTCCGCTCGCAAATAGCTCTCTATCTCAGAGTCCTGTAAGTCTCTAAATTTTACTTTCACTGAGACTAATTCTTGAGCTTTAAAACCAGCTTCAATTGAGATCACTGAGACCGCTGTCTCAAAGTACACAATCTGACCGCTGAGCTTTCGCAGTTGCAAGACTGCTTTTGCGTGGTTACCTGGTTTTCCTAGGCACTCACCTTTCAAATTTGCCACTTGGTCTGAGCCTATAACAAGGGCCTTAGGGTGGGCATGGGCAACAGCAAGGGCCTTAGAAAGAGCAAGTCTCCTAGCCAAATCTTGAGGGCTCTCCCCTGTTGAGGCGGTCTCATCCACATGCGGAGCAATTACATCAAAGGGGCACTTAAGTCGCATCAGCAGCTCCCTTCTGTAAACTGAAGTTGATGCCAATATGAGTTTGGATTGAGTCATTCGCGATACTCTCTGTATTTAATAGGCTGATTCTCTTACACTTAGTCCAATGAAAAATCACGCCGATCCAACACAACTCGATATTTTAAATTTCGCTAAAACTTCAAGCACTCTAAGCGGGGATTTGCCGCTGCAAGGTTTTGAAAGGCTAGAAGGCGAGGATGCTCGCCCCTCCAGCGAAGAATCGGTCTACTGGAGTATGAGGGGCGAGCAAAGGAAGATTCAAAACGGGACACCCCAAATTTGGCTTCACCTTAAAGCCAACACCCGTATCGTGATGACTTGTCAACGCTGTTTGGATCTGGCTACTTTTGAGCTTGAAGTAGATCGCCATTTTAGATTTGTCGATAGCGAGGAAACTGCTTTAGCCCAAGATGATGAAAATGAGGAAGATTTACTAGTACTAGATAAAAAATTTAACTCTTTAGATTTAATTGAAGACGAGTTAATTATGAATATTCCCCTCGTCCCAAGGCATCAGGCTTGTCATAATTTATATCTTGAAGGCCTAGCCAAAGATATGCAAAACAATCCTGAATTCCAGCGACCCAATCCTTTTGCGGCCTTAGAGAGACTAAAAAAGCCGACTTAATATTGATTTAGCGGACTAAATAGCCTAACCTGTATACAGTGGGTTATAATATCTGGCTAATGTCAACTCTCATTTGAGTTGAATTCTGATCATTCCGGTACAAGACCAAGACAACCCAAGTATTTCTAGGAGCCTGACATGGCCGTCCAACAAAACAAAAAATCCCCCTCCAAGCGTGGAATGCACCGCTCCCATAATGCACTTAACGTGCCGGGTATCGCTTTAGAGCCCACAAGTGGCGAGGTTCATTTGCGTCACCACATTAGCCCTAACGGTTTTTACCGGGGTCGCAAGGTCTTAAAAACCAAGTCCGAAGCTTAACGCTTTCAATTTGACATAGCCCGTCGCTTTTAGTTTGGCGCGGGCTTTTGCATTCTTGCCCAACACTTTTTGCAACTTCCCTCAATAACTCTGGCTCAACATGATTACACTGGCCGTTGATTGTATGGGGGGGGATCACGGAACTTCGGTTACCTTACCTGCTTGTATTAACTTTCTAAATAACCATAGCAATGCAAAACTAATTTGTGTTGTTTTAGAGGGCGCAGCAAAAAACTTCTCTCACCCCAGGGCCACATTGATCGAATGCCCGGAAATGGTTGAGATGCACGATCCTGTTGAAACGGCTCTTCGACGCAAGAAAAAATCCTCTATGAGGATATGTATTGAACAGGTCAAAGAGGGCTCCGCACAAGTGGCCATATCAGCTGGCAATACGGGGGCTCTTATGGCAATTGCCAGGTATGTCTTAAAAACCATTGACGGCATCGAGCGCCCTGCAATTGCAGGGCAGCTACCCAACGTCAAAGGCGGGGGTACCACCATGCTTGATCTGGGTGCCAATGTTGACTGCACACCAGAGCACTTACTTCAGTTCGCTGTAATGGGTTCTGCCCTTGTCTCCGTGCTTTACGGCATCGATGAGCCGACTGTTGGCTTGCTCAACATTGGCGAAGAGGCCATAAAGGGCAGCGAGATGATCAAAAAAACATCTGAATTAATGCATAGCGCAGCACATTCAGGTGACTTGAATTTTTATGGAAATATTGAAGGAAATGATATTTTTAAAGGCACCACGGACATTGTGGTTTGCGATGGATTCGTTGGAAACGTTGCACTAAAAGCAAGTGAAGGACTTGCAGCCATGGTCTCCCAAATGTTGAGAGAGGGCTTTTCTAGCAACATCTTTACCAAACTATCAGGAATTATTGCTCATCCGGCGTTATCTGCGTTTAAAAAACGAGTGGATCACAGACGCCACAACGGAGCAGCGCTTTTGGGATTACAAGGTTTGGTATTCAAAAGCCACGGTTCAGCAGATATACTGGCTTTCGAAAACAGTCTTAACCGAGCGCATGATGCAGTTTCTAATAATTTGTTGGAAAAAGTTCGGGTCCGAATCTCACATGCTGCACCTTTTTTAGCTTCAAGCCAATTAGGCAAAGAATTGATTAACAGCTCCATTCATGAATGACTAGATACGCGCGAATAACAGGCACCGGTAGTTACCTGCCCCCTAGGAAGATATCTAATGCACAAATCGTTGCTCAATTGGCGCAACTCGGTATCGAGAGCTCTGAGCCTTGGATTATGGAGCGCACGGGTATAGCTTCCCGTCATTTCGTGGACGCGGGTATTTACAGCAGTGATTTGGCCTTCGAAGCTAGTAAACAAGCGCTCACAGCAGCCGGACTTGGCCCTGAAGATATTGACCTAATCATTGTCGCAACATCCACCCCCGACATGGTAT
>DAIUEA010000258.1:0-3458 GCA_036845365.1 Limnohabitans sp.
ACCCTGTGCTGAGGCAAAAGTTTTCAGGTAAACCGGAGCACGTGGTCAATTACTTTTTCTTCATCGCCGAAGAGGTCAGACACATCATGGCTCAGTTGGGAGTTGAAAAGTTTGATGACTTAATTGGCCGTGTAGACCTACTCGATACCAAAACTGGGATTGAGCACTGGAAAGCAAAAGGACTTGATTTCAGTAGAATTTTTGCACAACCCAATGTGCCCGCTTCAGTGCCCAAACATCACACTCAAGTGCAAGACCATGGTTTGGAAAAAGCGTTGGATGTTCGTCTGATAGAAAAATCTAAAGCAGCGATCGAAAAAGGCGAAAAAGTACAGTTCATTGAAGTCGCCAAAAACGTAAACCGTTCTGTGGGTGCAATGCTCTCGGGAGCCTTGACTAAGGTTCGACCTGAGGGCCTTGCAGATGACACACTGCGCATCCAGTTGGAGGGCACGGGCGGACAATCCTTTGGCGCGTTCTTGGCCAAAGGTATAACACTTTACTTGATCGGAGACGCCAATGACTACACCGGCAAAGGGCTCTCGGGCGGGCGCATAGTGGTTAGACCGAGCATCGACTTCAGGGGCAATGCGGTAGAGAACACCATAGTTGGGAATACGGTGTTATACGGAGCCACTAGCGGTGAGGCATTCTTCAGCGGCGTGGCCGGAGAGCGGTTTGGAGTTCGCTTATCAGGCGCGAAAGCTGTCGTGGAGGGTACAGGCGATCACGGGTGTGAATACATGACTGGAGGTACAGCGGTTGTACTGGGGCGCACGGGTCGCAATTTTGCGGCGGGAATGAGTGGTGGAATCGCTTATGTTTACGACGAGGACGGCGGGTTTGCAGATCGGTGCAATATGTCCATGGTGAGTATTCAGAAAATGTTGACATCGTCTGAGCAAACCAAAACAGTGCCCAAAAATATGTGGCATTTGGGTGAAACCGATGAAAAGCAACTCAAGCAAATGCTTGAAGCTCACGATAAATGGACTGGCTCAAAACGAGCTAGAGAGTTGTTGGAAGATTGGTCGACTGCTTTGACAAAATTTGTCAAAGTGTTTCCCAAAGAGTACAAAAGAGCACTCTCTGAGATGGCAGTTAAGCCCGCGCAGGTGGCTACATTGCCTAATCCAACCAATGCAACCAATGCAACCACGCCCAAGACTAAGAAATCAGTGGCGACTAAATGATTCTATGCAGTTAAATCGCTCAAAGGTTTTGTGAATAAAAACTTAAACAGCAACAAATAAACAATGCGGCTTGCCAAGGCCCGAATGTGAAGGAATAAATATGGGAAAGATTACTGGATTTATGGAGTTTGAGCGGGTAGAGGAGGAGTACTTGCCTGTTGCTGAGAGGATTAAAAATTACAAAGAGTTCGTGATCACTTTAGACAGCAGCCATGCAAAGATACAAAGTGCGAGGTGTATGGATTGCGGGACACCTTTTTGTAACAACGGTTGTCCCGTCAACAACATCATTCCTGACTTTAACGAATTGGTTTATCAAGACGATTGGAAAAATGCAATCGACGTGTTGCATTCAACCAATAATTTCCCTGAGTTCACAGGGCGTATTTGCCCCGCTCCGTGTGAGGCCGCTTGTACACTTAACGTCAATGATGAGGCGGTAGGTATTAAATCGATTGAGCACGCCATCATTGATAACGCTTGGAAAAACGGATGGGTCACCCCCCAACCCTCGGAGACAAAGACGGGCAAAAGAGTGGCCGTCGTCGGCTCAGGTCCGGCCGGACTGGCCGCTGCGCAGCAACTCGCGCGAGTCGGACACTCGGTGGTGGTGTTTGAGAAAAATGACCGAGTGGGCGGACTCCTCAGATACGGAATTCCAGACTTCAAAATGGAAAAAACTCATATTGACAGACGCATTGAGCAAATGCAGCTAGAAGGCGTTGAGTTTAAAACGTCGGTTTTAGTTGCTGAGCTAGACCCCAGCGTTGTTGTGACCAATTGGTCTAAGCAGACCATTCAGCCAAAGACACTACTTAAAGAATTCGATGCAGTTATCCTTAGTGGCGGCTCTGAGCAGTCAAGGGATTTACCCCTGGCAGGTAGAGAACTCGAGGGTATCCATTTTGCGATGGAGTTTTTGCCCCAACAAAACAAAGTTAACTCAGGTGACAAATTAAAGAGCCAACTCAGAGCTCAAGGCAAACACGTTATCGTTATTGGTGGTGGAGATACGGGAAGCGATTGTGTGGGTACCAGTAACCGCCACGGGGCCTTAAGTGTCACTCAGTTTGAGGTGATGCCACAGCCTCCCTTGAGCGAGAACAAGCCCATGGTTTGGCCCTATTGGCCCATGAAGCTTAGGACCAGCTCCAGTCACGAGGAAGGTTGCGAGCGTCTATTTGCAATCTCTACTAAAGAATTCATCGGCAAGGACGGTAAATTAACGGGTTTAAAAACTGTTCAAGTGCAGATGAAAGACGGTAAATTATCAGAGATCGCAGGCACTGAGCAGATTCATCCAGCCGATATGGTCTTGCTTGCGATGGGATTTACCAATCCAGTTGCAAGTATTTTGGATGCTTTTGGAGTAGAAAAAGACAGTCGTGGTAATATTAAGGCCACAACTGACGGTCCCGGAGCTTACACAACGAATGTGCCCAAAGTGTTTGCCGCTGGCGACATGCGTAAAGGTCAATCTTTGGTGGTCTGGGCCATCAGAGAGGGACGTCAAGCCGCTCGAGCAGTGGATGAATACTTGATGGGGTCTACTGCCTTGCCCCGCTGAAACACAGTCTCGTACCCTTTAATACCCGCTAGTACCTTCTACCTCTTGGATGGGAGGGTGGGGATTAAGGGTTTAAAGAGGCTCCAAATAAAATTCAACTATAGTTTTTTACAGACGCTTGTGCTAATTCGGGACAGGTTGTTTTTATTGTCACGAATTAAGGTCTCGACAAGCCTTAAAATGGTGGATACTTGAAAACCCTAGGTTTGGCGTTCTTGTGCGCTATGTGACCTTAAGGGTCTTTTTATGAATCCTAATAACGACGCCCCAACCTCCCCACTCATTGAGATTAAAGATCTGCGCTTTGGTTATGCAGATCGTTTGATCTTGGACGGGATAAATTTAAGTATTCCCAGGGGAAAAGTTACCGCAATCATGGGTGCTTCTGGAGGCGGAAAGACGACAATTTTGAGACTGATCGGGGGCCAATACAAGGCTCAATCGGGCAGCATTTCATTTGATGGCCTGGATGTGGGAGCGCTTGGAGACAGCGAGCTGATGAAGCTTAGAAGACGCATGGGGATGCTGTTCCAGTTTGGCGCTTTGTTTACAGATCTAAGTGTTTTTGATAATGTGGCATTTCCTTTGCGCGAGATCACCCACCTATCAGAGGCCTTGATCAAAGATATTGTTTTAATGAAGTTGGAGGCCGTGGGGTTGAGGGGGGCGAGAAATCTTATGCCAAGTGAGGTCTCGGG
>DAIUEA010000259.1:0-1522 GCA_036845365.1 Limnohabitans sp.
TCCAAAGTTGGTTAAGTTTTAGTTCAACTGCAAAACACTCTTTTAAACTCAAACGCGCCCCTTGAGTTAGCAATTGAATAGTGGCTGCCATTGCAAGGGGAGAGTTCTTCTTCATATTTTCAAGAGTTTCTTTACACCAAGGATCGGACTCGTTATTTTGTAAAGTAGTAATTAGTTCATGCAAAGACTGGACAGAGAAGGTCTGGTTAATGGAGTGCATGTGTTTTTGGACATTGGAGTTGGAGAAGTCATTTCTGGCTCCCAAGTCTTTTAAGGCATCAAGTATTTTTTCTCTAAAAATGAGACCACTTGGATCCTTGGATTGATCGGTCTGGGTGGACTCTAGTCTTTCTTTAAATGAGTTCCATTGATTTTGAGGCAAGACCCAGTCCGCAAGTCCACAAAATAAGCTGTCCTCGGGGGTGAGGAGTTTTCCAGTAACGCCTAGATAAAGAGCAAGGGGTGTACTGGTGCGGGTGAGAAAGTAACTTGCCCCTACGTCTGGAAAATACCCAATGGCTGTCTCCGGCATAGCTATTTTGGTATTCTCACAAACGATTCTAAAGCTTGCCCCCTGAGCAAGCCCCATGCCACCTCCCATCACGATCCCGTGCATTAAGGCGATGCAAGGCTTGGGGTAGCTGTAGATGTATTCATCCAAGGAGAACTCTTCTTCAAAGAATTCAGTGTACTCGTTGGAGCCCTCCTTGATGCATTCATAAACACGCCTCACGTCCCCGCCCGCGCAAAAAGCTTTGTCTGCGCTGCCTTGAATGAGGACTGCTTTAACTAAATTATTTGACTCCCACCCAATCATTGTCTTTTGTATGTCTCTAACCATGGGTAGGTTGATTGTGTTGAGAGCAGCAGGGCGGTTAAGAGTGATGTAGCCGATGCCTTTTTTAATTTCAACCAGGACTTGATCATTAGGGGGGAGGCTCACGTTTTGATCCTTAAGGTTCGTTGTATGTGCTCAAAGGGGCATTGGGGTACAAAGGCATAAAGTCATAAAGGCACAAGGAAAGCTCAACACGGGTTGTTCAATAATGGAAGTCCTAAAAAGTGCTCTCAAGAGTCAAATAATTTTCAAGAAAGTCTTTTTAGAGGAATTTCAAGGATCTAAGCTTGGGTACCGATAGAAGTTATTTCTTAAACAGCTGTATGACTGCAGAGAAATCTAAATGACCGTGACCCGTTTTGCTAAAGGTTTGATAAATTTGATTGGCTAGGCCCCCTAACATCACAGGCTGTTTGGCGTCTTTTGCAGCTTCAACTGCCAATCCTAAATCCTTCAGCATCAAATCGGCTCCAAAACCTCCGCTGTAACCCCTGGAGGCAGGGGCGTTTTCTAAGACGCCTGGGTATGGATTGTAAGTGTCCGAACTCCAACACCTGCCGCTGGATGTATTAATGATATTGGCCAATATTTTCGGATCCATTCCAAGCTCAACTCCGAGTGCCATGGCCTCTGCTGTGGCGATCATGGAGACTCCCAGTAACATGTTGTTAGACACCTTGGCAA
>DAIUEA010000259.1:1532-3445 GCA_036845365.1 Limnohabitans sp.
CCATAAAGGTGAGGGTGCCAGCCTGTGCGCCGCCAGTACCCCCTGAGACAGGAGCGTCCAACATGGCGTTACCCTTCTCAGAAGCTGCACGGCTCACATCTCGTGCAGTTTTGGGGTCTATGGTTGATGAGTCAACAAGTAAGGTGTTTGGCGCAACGTTGTCTAAGATGCCATCTGCTCCAAAATAAACCGATCGCACATGCTGCGCTGCGGGTAACATGGTCAAAATTAAATCTAACTTAGACTGAGCTAAAGCTTTTACGCTGCTTGAGGCAACAGCTTTTTGACCTGAGTTTTGAATGACCGAATCTATATTTTTTTGTACCACGTCAAAAACTAAAAGCTCGTGTCCAGCTTTAAGTAAATTAAGCGCCATTGGCGCGCCCATATTTCCCAAACCAATAAAACCAATTTTCATTTTTTAAATCTCTTGTTTCGTTAACCAGTTCTTTGTGGCCCATTGATCAGTGTGTACCACAGGCCGTAACTGCATAAATCATAATTAAAAACTCGTCTAAAGCTTAAAGCACCAGACAATTATTATTGTCTCTCAATTGATGGATTAGGGTAATTACCTATACATATGGAGTTTGATTGATAAGTAAATGTACCAATTTTTCATCAAAAAAGCTCCATTCGCTCTAAGCATGACCCCAAGAATCGTCCTGAAGACGGCAGGAAAAAGCCTCCAACAATTACCCACTCCTAAGATCAGCCAAAATCATCCTAAATTTTTAACCCCGCTCACATGCCGAAATTAAGGTTGCAGGGATACTAAAACCACATTTTTGTGGTGTGGTGTTACTTGTTTTTAAAAGTCGGCTTGCGTTTTTCGGCAAACGCATTCATACCTTCTTTTTGGTCTTCGGTCGCAAATGTAGAGTGAAACAGTCGACGCTCAAAATGAATACCCTCCGAAAGTGAGACCTCGTAGGCTCTGTTGACCGAGTCCTTGGCCATCATGACGATGGGCATGGACAGGGCTGCTATTTTTTGAGCCGTCGCAAGTGCTTCTTCAATCAGTTTGTCGTTCGCGATCACTCTTGAGACAAGCCCGCAACGCTCCGCCTCGGTTGCATCAATCGTTCTACCCGTTAAGACCATCTCCATCGCCTTTGATTTACCCACAAATCGAGTCAACCTTTGAGTTCCACCTGCGCCTGGTATGGTTCCTAAATTGATTTCGGGCTGGCCAAATTTAGCGCTCTCAGCGGCTAATATAAAGTCGCACATCATGGCTAGTTCACATCCACCACCGAGTGCGTAACCGGCAACGGCAGCAATAGTGGGTTTCCTAAAGGTGGTGATTCTCTCCCACGTATCCGTAATGAAGTCTGCTTTGTAGACATCCATAAAGCCTAGGTCTTTCATATATTTGATATCTGCCCCGGCTGCAAAAGCTTTCTCATCGCCAGTTAACACAACCACCGCAATGCTTTCGTCTTTCTCGAGCGCATCAAGTGCGGCTCCAAGCTCTTTGGTCAAGCCGGGGCTTAAAGCGTTGAGTGCTTTTGGACGATTCAAGCGTATGAGCATGACCTTACCGTGAGGCTCTAATAGGATATTTTCGTATGTCATAGTGGGCTACCTTTTTTAATAAAACAAATTAGAAATCGATTTTTAATAATGAATGACTGGTTAGCTAAATTTGATTGGGCTTTTGATCCAGGACCTTCCCCGCTCGTCAACACTAAACATATTGCGTTCTTTGAAAAGGGGAAGTTGCATGGATTCTGCCAGACTTAGGACCGGGGTCATGCAACAGTCCGCAGATTGAAAGATCTTCAGCCAATGAGATTTACCCATTGAGCCAATCAGTCTTTGAATCTGGTCTCTTAACTCAAGGGAGTCTTTGCCGCCAACCTTCTGACCTAGACTCCAGTGTTTATCGCTCCAATCGGGCTTATTAACGG
>DAIUEA010000260.1:0-3428 GCA_036845365.1 Limnohabitans sp.
TTTTTTAACTGTAATTCTTTGTGTCACATCAAGCGTAAGCATTGCCTTAATCAGTCACGGCAAGATTGAGCAAGCAGTGGTTTATGATCCTACACGCAATGATCTGTATACGGCGACCAAGGGACGAGGCTCTTTTGTAAACGATAGGCGTTTGCGGGTCAGCAAACGCATCCGTCTCAATGAGTGCTTGATATCGACGGGGTTTCCTTTTAGGCCCGGAGACGATTTCCCCTCTTATCTACAAATGATGTCAGAGGTCATGCAGCGCACTGCGGGCATTCGTCGACCAGGCGCCGCAGCTCTTGACTTGGCTTATGTGGCTGCGGGGTACACGGACGGCTTTTTTGAGACGGGTCTACATCCGTGGGATATGGCCGCTGGGGCACTTCTCATCACTGAGGCTGGGGGACTGGTTGGGAACTTTACGGGAGACTCAAAATTTTTAGAGCACAGAGAGTGCTTAGCCGGCAACCCGAAGGTTTACGCACAGTTAGTGCCTTTGCTAAAGAGGTTCTCCAAGTTTGCAAGTACCGATGAGAAAACCTCTGTAAAGCCCTCTGTTTTAACTCTACACTCTGAGAAAATCGCTAAAGATCAAAATTTAAAGACTTAAGAATTTATCGATCTCATCCCTTTTGAATGATCCTTCCAATCAAGCATATTACGCAGTCCAGCGCGGCTTAGGTGTATAAATGGCCACCTCCACTCCCCCAGACCCCTTAAACCATACCCCAATGATGGCCCAATATTTGGGCATTAAAGCTGAGTTTCCCAACACGCTTGTTTTCTACAGAATGGGAGATTTTTATGAAATGTTTTTCTCCGATGCCGAGAGGGCTGCCGAGCTGTTGGGTATTACTTTAACGCAAAGGGGGCATTCAGGGGGGGTGCCAATTGCGATGGCAGGAGTTCCCTTTCACTCCGTAGAGGGTTATTTGGCCCGCCTAATCAAGCTGGGCGAATCGATTGCAATTTGCGAACAAGTAGGAGAGGTAACCAACAAGGGGCCTGTGGAGCGCAAAGTAGTTCGGGTCATTACACCTGGTACGCTCACCGATACGGAGCTCTTGAGTGATAAAAGTGAATCACTTTTACTGGCCATTCATGTCTCTGAGCGGGCTGCCTCAGCCGCAGGATGTGGCCTGGCTTGGTTGAGTATCACGCGGGGGATCATTCATTTAGCTGAGTGTCCCGTTGACGAACTGGGCCAGTGGATCCAGCGCATCTCCCCAAGTGAGCTTATTTTTAGCCAGGAACTGCCCTCTACCCTTTTAAAAACAATTCAACTAAGCTGCCAAATTGCAGGCTTTAGTTGCACGATGACGCCCCGTGCAGACTTTCAGTTTGACTCGTCCTTAGGTGCCAGAAAACTAATTGAATTACTGAGTGCCACCTCCCTCGAGCCTTGGCAAGCACAGGAACTCGCAAACGCCCATGCCGCCAGCGCTGCACTTTTAAGCTTTGCTGAGCACACCCAGGGCAAAGCCCTTCCCCACATCCAACACCTGCATGTTGAGCGCGATGACAGACTCATCGATTTGCCCATCACAACCCGCAGAAATTTAGAGCTCATTCAAACACTCAAAGGTGAGGACAAGCCAACGCTTTTCTCACTTTTAGATACGTGCTTAACAGGAATGGGTTCGCGCGAATTAAAGTCTTGGATCTTAAACCTACCCAGAGATAGGACTACCGCCAAAGACCGTCTCAAAGCCATTGCTGCACTCAAAGGTCAGCACGCCCAAGGACCCTGGAAGCAGATCCGACAAACCCTCAAAGGAAGCGCTGACGTGCAGCGCATTACGGCTCGAATCGCACTCGGACAAGTTCGCCCTAGAGAGCTGATAGCGCTTGCCAATGCGTTGGATAAAGCGGCACAAATCTCCTCTATCGTGCCCAGTCAAGAGTCGACCTGGTTGGCTGAGCTAAGAGATCTGCTAACTATTGACCCAGATTGCGCCAACCTTATACGACGCGCTTTGCTCCCCGAGCCCCAAACTCTTGTTCGAGAGGGAGGAGTCATCAATGATGGCTATGACTCAGAACTTGATGAGTTAAGAGGTATTCAAAACAATTGCGATTCTTACCTATTGGACCTAGAAACACGTGAAAGAGCGCGAACTGGGATCCCAAACCTGAGAGTTCAATTTAACAAAGTCCACGGTTTTTTTATCGAAGTCACACAAGGCCAAATTGACAAAGTACCAGATGACTATAGAAGGCGGCAAACACTAAAAAATGCTGAGCGCTACATTACGCCTGAGCTTAAAACTTTTGAGGATAAGGCTCTGTCGGCTCAAGACAGAGCGCTTGCGCGGGAAAAGTTTTTGTTTGAGGGTCTGATCTTGGAGTTAACCTCTTGGGTCCCTCAGCTGACTCGTCTTGCAAATGCTTTAGCAAATTTGGACGTACTTGGAGCACTGACAGAGCGCTCAATCACTCTGGAGTGGTGCGCGCCAGAATTTACCAATGCACCTCTTATTCGAATTATGAGCGGGCGTCATCCTGTTGTGCAATCCAAGTTACAAGAGGGGGGCGTTAACTTTATTGCAAATGACACAGATTTGGGTACAACGCACCGAATGCAAATCATTACCGGGCCCAATATGGGGGGCAAGTCCACCTACATGCGGCAAGTGGCGCTCATTGTCATATTGGCCAGCATGGGCTCTTGCGTGCCGGCCCAAGAGTGCACGTTGGGACCCATTGATGCGGTATACACCCGAATCGGATCATCGGATGATTTAGCCAATGCGCAGTCCACCTTTATGGTGGAGATGACAGAGGGCGCTCAAATCTTAAACCGTGCAACTTCGCAAAGCTTGGTGCTAATGGATGAGATCGGCAGAGGAACCTCAACCTTTGATGGCCTCGCTCTTGCCGGCGCGATCGCCTCTCACCTACATGAGAGGGCCAAGTCGTTCGTTTTATTTGCCACGCACTACTTCGAGCTCACTGAGTTCCCAGCAAAGCACAGGGGCTCCGTCAATGTCCACGTGAGCGCGGTTGAGAACGGCAAAGATATTGTTTTTTTGCATGAGATCAAAAGTGGCCCAGCCAGCCGCAGTTACGGAATTCAGGTCGCTAAATTAGCCGGAATGCCCGCACCCGTTGTTAATCAGGCACGGCAAACTTTGCTTGCTCTTGAGGCGCACGCACAAAGCTCTCAACAACAAGTTGATTTGTTTAGCGCGGCAAGCGAGGAGCCACAAAATCAAGCCTCTGAGTTGGAGCTCAGGCTTGCTGGCTTTAACCCGGATCAAATGAGTCCCCGTGAAGCATTGGACGCGCTTTATGATTTAAAGAAGCTGCTTTAAAGAAGCTGCTTTAAAGAAACTACTGTAATGAAGCTGGTTGGAGCGCAAGCTGCTCAGAGTTGTTGCTGGATATGGAACTATCCCCATATGAGTGAGTGAGGACTGGAGGGG
>DAIUEA010000261.1:0-3427 GCA_036845365.1 Limnohabitans sp.
AATTTGTCTCCTCACGCGTCCAGCCAAGTCGAGCTCGTAGCTCACATTTAAAGCCGCATTAAAATCGCTTTGCTGCACTGAGCCCGTTAGAACTTGGTTTTGCTGAGTAATAGGCCTATCGTTTGAAGTCCTACTTCTGGAGTTTCCAGCCGTTAGGCCCAAGCGAGGTAGCAAGGCGCTTGAGGCTGAGGCGGTCTGCGCACGAGCTTGTTCAAGACGCGCCTGGGCGAGTACAAGGTTGTTGTTGCGACTGAGTGTTTGCTCCTCTAAACGGTTTAGCTCGGAGTCTGCAAACACCGTCCACCACTGACCTTTAAGGGCTTGATCCTTGGGCTCTGCAACGCGCCAACCAGGCTCTGTTTTCCACTGCGCGGGAGCTGAAAGGGTTGGTTTTATGTAGTCAGGGCCCACAGCGCTGCATCCGCTCAGAGTAAAGAAACAGATTAAAAGATGTGCAGCGACGGACCTCACACTCTCTTTGGAAATAGGGTTAGCCGAACTAGAGACTAGACCTAAGGGCTCTGGCCTTAGGCGCTTTCTTTTTACGCTCATCAAGATGGACTCCGCGCAGCACCACTAACGGTGGGCTTGGGTTGCGGTTGTTGGGGAGAAGGTGGCTGAGCTTGTGTAGCAGAACTGCTCGCATTCGCATTCGCATTCGCATTCGATGCACCTGGCTTTGCGCTCCCCCCTGCAGGATCATTTTTTAGAGCATCCGCTTTGGTCGGCTCCCCCGGCGGCTTTTCAGGTACAGGCAAAGGTTTTGCAACCACTAAATCCCCGTTGATGAGGGAGTCAGTCGGGTTCACAATAACCCTATCCGATGTCGCCAGTCCAGAGGTCACAACCAACATCACACCCATGTCTCGGCCAATGGTTATTTTTCTTAGACTAACCCTGCCTTGATCATCCACCACCCCAACCATTACCCCCTCTGGCCTGAATAGGACGGCATTATTGGGCAGCGTCCATGTGGCCACCTCAGCCCTTTCTTTGGTCTGAATCTCAACAGAGGCAAAAGAGCCAGGCATGATTTTGCCATCCGCATTTGGAATATTAATTTCAACTTGAAGGGTGCGAGAGACGGGGTCTATTGAGCCCGAGGTTCTAACAACTTTTCCTGTAAATTTCTTACCCGGCATCTCAGCCAAGCTAATCGAGGCCTCAATGCCCCGCTGGATATCTGGAGAATACGCCTCGGGCACCTGTATGTACAAACGAAGGGGATCAATCTGGGCAAGCGAGAACATAGCCTTGGGTGCTCCCCCGTTGCCCGCGTCCACCAAGTTGCCCACATCCACATTTCGTTTAGTGATAAGGCCGTTAAAGGGGGCCACTATTTTGTTGTAAGAAAGAAGTTGGGTCAAACGCTGCACATTGGCCTCAGAGGCGTCTAAATTGGCTTTGCTGAGATTGAATGAATTCGTACGCTCATCCAACTCTTGCTGAGATACGGCGTCCCTAGCCCTGAGTGCTTTCCAGCGTTCAAAGGAGCTTTTAGCTAACTGAAGGTTGGCTTCGGTTTGCGCGCGAGCCGCGCGGGCCTCAGCGAGTTGTTGCATCACCTCAGGTGTATCTATCAGGGCGAGGAGCTCGCCCTTTTTGACGTGATCCCCAATGTCTTTGTACCAATGCTCAACGTAGCCACCGATCCGTGCGTAAATTGGAGTTTCTGTGAAACCTTGCAGGGTGCCCGGGAGCAATAGTTTTTTGGCAGGACTTCCGGCCTTGGGGTTAATGAAATATACAAACTGTTTGACATTTTCGGCATTTGAGGCAGCCAGCGCGTTGGCATGCAAATACCTAAATCCCACCACAACAGCGGAGCCTAACAAAAGAGATGTGAATAAAAAAAGCGAGATTTTTTTGAGTTGTCTAAGCATTGCAATCCGAGGAACATTGTGAGCACTGTCGTGCTCCTTTAAACCGTGCATGGCGATAGAGGCGTGGCGATTTGACATGTCAAGCTTTTCCTTGGGGTAAGTTAGCGTTTGTCATTTAAGAAAGGAGGTGGGAGGCTGTGTACCCAACAAAGGTGAATTCTCTTTTGTTGCGGCGCCTTTGCCCCCCAAAGGTGAGCTCCCCTTTGTTTTATTTTTGTGCGCAATCCAGCGGTGAATGCCTGCAAAAACAACGGGTACAAAAAAGAGCGTAGAAATGGTTGCAAAAATAAGACCCCCAATCGTTGCTCGACCCAGAGGCGCATTTTGTTCCGAGCCCTCCCCTAACCCTAGCGCCATGGGCAGCATTCCTATGATCATGGCAAGTGCAGTCATCATGACCGGACGTAGCCGAGTCATCCCCGCCTCTAACGCAGCAGAAAGGGGCGACTCCCCCGCTTGGAGCCTCTCCCGAGCAAAGGAGACCACCAAAATGCTGTTCGCGGTTGCAACACCCATCGTCATGATCGCCCCCGTTAAAGCCGGCACACTGAGGGAGGTTCGTGTCAAAAAAAGCATCCAAGCAATACCGGCCAAAGCCGCAGGCAAAGCGGTGATGATGATAAACGCATCCAACCAGGACTGAAAGTTCACAACGATCAGCAAATAAACCAATACGATCGCCATCACCAAGCCAACCCCAAGACCCATGTAGGAGCTTTGCATGGTCTCCACCTGGCCCCTTAAGTTGATGGTTGTGCCTTTGGGTAACTTGGGCCTAATCTCATCGATAGCTTTATTGACCTCACCCGCAACTCCGCCCAAATCCCTGCCCGAGACGCTCACATACAAATCAATCGCAGGGGTAATGTTGTAGTGGGTTGCGATAGCTTGTTGTCGCGCGGGACGCACGCTCACCAAATTTCCCAGTATTTGCGACTGGGAGGAGTCACCACCGGCGGCGTTGACCGGTGTTTCAAGTAATTTATCTAGGGAATCCACTTGGTATTGAGGCGTTTGGACCGCGACGTTGTAGACGACTCCATTTTTGGGATCCAACCAAAATGCCGGGGCTGTTTGAAAGCTCCCAGATAAAGAGACCAACATGTTTTGGGCTACATTGTTGGGGGCCAAACCCAGTTGCAAGAGCTGATCTCGGTCTAGGGTTAAGTTTTTGGTGGGTTGATCGATGCGCTGCAAAATGTGAACATCCACAGCGCCGTGAATCTCTTTCACTTTAGCTTGTAATTCACTGGCCAGTCTGTAGTTTTCTTTGATGTTGGATCCGCTGAACTGGATGTCGATTGCAGCGGGCTGACCAAAATTAAGAATCTGCGTGATGATGTCAGCTGGCTGGAAATAAACTTCAAGCCCAGGGAAAAGAGCCGGCAACTGCGCTCTTAACTGCTCGATGTACTCGTCCGTTGGCTCGTGACCAGGATTCAAAGCAACTTGTATCTCGCCGTCAAAAGTGCCGATAGTCCCAGAGTTGCTGTATGCCAAATTGATACCACTGTAGGGTAGTCCCAAATTGTCAAGTATGGTTG
>DAIUEA010000262.1:0-3424 GCA_036845365.1 Limnohabitans sp.
GTTTGGCCCAGTATGGCAGTTGGCGTTACTGCATCGCCAGCCAACATCATCGAACCTTTTCAAACAATGACGCCTTTTTGGTTGCCCACAATCAACACAGCCCTTTTGTTGAGCTCTGGTATCACCATAACGATCGCCCATCATCTTTTTAGAGAAAATGATCGTAAAAATACCATCATATTCATGTGGATGACTGTGTTGCTGGGAGTCATATTCTTGGGTGTGCAGGGTTACGAATACCATCACGCATACACTGAGCTAAACTTAAAGTTAACTTCCGGTGCCTACGGCTCCACATTCTTTTTGTTGACTGGCTTTCACGGCTTCCACGTTTTTATAGGAATGTTGATGTTGACAGTTATTACACTGCGCCTTCAAAAGGGACACTTCACTTCTGAGCAACACTTCGGCTTTGAGGGTGCGGCTTGGTATTGGCACTTTGTAGATGTGGTTTGGTTAGGTCTCTACATTTTGGTTTACTGGTTGTAATTTCAAAAATTCGCAAACCTCTAAAAGACAAAGGCCGCTTAAAGCGGCCTTTGTTAATTGATCATAAAACCTTATTGCCCAACTTGGATTCCTGTGGGCTGTATGTAACCTAATTTCCATGCAACCAATACACAAATGAACAAGAGTACAGAAAACCCGATCCTAAATGCTAAAGCTTTAGCCATACGACTGGTTTTGGGCGCTCCATTTTGACCATCTTTCATCATGAAGTACAAAGCTGTACCCAAACTACCAATAATGCCAATAAACGCAATGGAGACAATGATTTCCATATATGAGATGATCCTTGATACTTCTAATCAGACCATTCTACAAAAATTAAGTTTGCAATGAATTCCACCGCGCATATTAGCCTAAAAAAACAAAGCGGATTGATCGCATTCGCCGCGTTATTTGGGGTAGCCTTAACTTTGTGGTTAGGTGGGTGGCAATTGTCAAGGGGCAATGAGAAAGATCAGATGAAAGCTCAGTTGAATGCGCAAATGAGTCTTCCTGCGCTGTCTCAAAGCGAAATTCTTAGCCACAGGGAAGCTTGGCAATCCCTTAACCGGCGTGTAGAGTTGGAGGGCGAGTGGTTAGCGGACTTAACGATTTATCTTGCCAACAGAAGTCACGAGGGAAAGTCTGGATTTTGGGTGATCACTCCTCTTAAGTTAAGTGACTCAACTGTTGTCTTAGTAGAACGCGGTTGGGTCCCCTGGAATCCAGTAGATCCCTCCCAATTACCCTCTCAAGTGCAAACACCCAAAGGACTGATCCAATTGCAAGGTTTAATATCTCAGCCGCCCTCTAAAATGCTTGAGCTTTGGGGCGGATCTAAAGCTGAGGGCTCTGAGACTCAGAGTTACCTTAAAAGCGGTATTTGGCAAAATTTTGATTTAACTATTTTCGAAAACCAAACTGGACTAAAAGTCAGCGCGGTTATTCATCAATTAGCAGAGCCATCGGAGGGATTGATTCGAGATTTGCCCGCACAAGGGATTAGCTCAGATAGGAACTTTGGGTACGCTGTGCAGTGGTTTTTATTAAGTGCACTGATCGGTGTTCTTTATGTGTGGTTCCAATGGATCAAACCTTATTTGCATGCAAAATAATATTAATACTCCAAATAAAAAGGTGGATTTAGATCACCCTTTGTCAATGACTGTTTATGATCTACCATCACCTCAAGAGGCGGCTCATGAGGATTCCAAACGCACCTCAAAGGGCCGTCTCTTGATGATCGCCGTGTTCTTGACCTGCGCAGCGCCAGTCGTTTTATCCTATTTGACGTATTACGTTATTAGACCCACTACCATCAAAAGTTATGGAGAGTTGATTCAGCCAACTCGCAGCATTCCTGATCTTCAGGTGCAGGTCTTAGCTCGTCCAAACTCTGAGAAACCGCTTCTCCATGATAAATTGAGCGAGCTCAAAGGTCAGTGGTTATTGATGAGCTTGAGCTCAGGCATTTGCAACGAAGCTTGCGAAAAAACACTTTATTTCCAACGACAAATTCATACCGCACTAGGTCGAGAAAAAGACCGAGTCGACAGGGTATGGCTCGTTCTGGGTGAGGGTAGCGTTGCGCCAGAGCTTGTAAAGGCGGTCGGTGACTCTTGGATCATTAAAGCGTCTGAGAAAGATGTCTCCACATGGCTTGAGATGCAAGCCATTGAAAAAAACATGACACCCAATGCCGCGAAAATACAAGAGTTTCTTTATTTAGTAGATCCAATGGGTGAGTTGATGATGAAATTCCCCTCAACCGGGGAAATAGATACGGCTCCAAAAATAAGGCGAGACATTGAGCGTCTTTTGCGTGCATCTGAGAGTTGGGACTTAGCGGGTAGAAACGCTTTGCCTGCTCAACCAAAGTTGAACAACCCAACAACTGATCTGCCCAAAAGTGACATAGAGAAAAAATAAGTTATGCACACTAACGCTTTGTTCAATTTTGCACCTCTTTTAAATGTAGCGCTGATGGGGCTCGTTATTGCAATGGGTCCTATTAGTTGGGTTTGGATGCAAAGCTCAGCGCCTAGGATGGATCAGGGCCTCACCTCAGCTCATGATGGTGCGTTTAACAAGAAGTTAAGACAAGATCGGCGTTTGCTTTTGTTATCTCAAATTACGCTATTTCTGACTTTTGATTTACTTATTTTTGGCGCCTACACCCGGTTAACGGATTCAGGGCTTGGGTGTCCGGATTGGCCGGGTTGCTACGGTTTTACAAGTCCAAATGGAGCTAGTTTGGTGATTGAGGGGGCCCAGCAGTTAATGCCGAGTGGGCCAGTAACGCACTTTAAAGCTTGGGTGGAGATGATTCACCGCTATTTGGCAACCACAGTGGGGGTGTTGATACTCACGATCTGCGTATATGTTTGGGTTAACAAATTAGCTGCACGGTTGAAATTTGCAAGTGTTTGTCTTTTAATGTGGGTATGCACGCAAGGTGCATTTGGAGCGTTTACTGTAACGATGAAGCTTTTCCCTGCAATCGTGACGCTGCATTTGATGGGAGCGGTTGTGTTGTTGATGATGCTAATATATTTTGTTTATTTACAAAGAAGCTTTATTAAGGACACACTCTCTAGAACTGGTTTTCGAGGAGAAAAGGGGAAAGAGGAAAAAGAAAATTTCGGACTTAGCTCAGGCGCTACCTATCAAAATTCACAAGTGACAAGCAACGCAGAGTTGAATAATATAGACCACATCTCCATTCTTTTATCACGCCTTGCTCCCCTCGAGCACAAACCTTATCTTTCTTGGGTGTTGGGAGGCTCAATTGCGGTCGTGCTTTTACAAATTCTTTTGGGCGGATGGGTCAGCACAAATTACGCGGTCACTGCGTGCTCAACCTTCCCTATGTGTCAAAACAGTTGGTGGCCTGATATGAATTTTGTTCAAGGTTTTGAGCTTTGGCGTCCTTTGG
>DAIUEA010000263.1:0-3411 GCA_036845365.1 Limnohabitans sp.
GGGTCTTTCAGACGATGAATTGCTAGGACGCACACCTGTGCTCTCCCAGATGGAGACACATCAAGTCATTGAAAAAGGACAATCTAATAATCCTTTAGTTGCGCCCAGTACCCCAGTTCCGCAGTCCTCTTTCGAGCCTAATGCAACAAACACGGTACACAAAGCAGATAACAGCAACCTCACCCCCGGGCAATCTTCACAACCCAGTAGCTCTCACCTCTCTGAAGACCATTTAGCGACCTCTGCTACCAGCACGGGTCTGCATCAGGGCCTTCAAATTGTGCCGATGAGAAGCGAGGTTTTGCACTTTTTGGCTCAACCCCCAGTTGATGAGGATTTAGGGGGTGAGTTTAGAGATCAATCATTCGACAGTGAGCATTCACAAAATGAATCACCCGCATCGTATGAGGATGCATCTGTCGCTACCGAGAACCAGACCCAAGCAGATGCTGCACCACAGACCACAGAAGTATTGGAAGCCACTGCCCCTTTAAATGCCCCCAAGCAAGACACTGCAATTGAGGATGCCGGGAAAGTTGAGCAAAAAAAGGAACCTAGCAGCGTATTTTCCAATTTTCTAAAGATTGTGATAATTTTTTTATTAGCCATTGGTGTGGCGTTTTATTTCAATCCCAAAAGTTTTGAAGAGCGCACCGAAGCTCCTCCGCCCCTACAAGTTTTCCCCGACTCAGCTACGACCACCCAGGTTCCTGATCCAACAGTTAAAGTTGAGGATCAAAACACACCTGGGTCTGCAACCTCAAGTTCTGTTGCCCCTTCACCAGAAGATCAAAACAACTCAGGTGCCACCAATAATCCCAAACCTAAGGCTCCCCAGTCAAACGCCCCTACTAAAGAGCTTGAACCCAAGTCTAAAACCGGGCAGGGTCCTGCGTTAGGATCTGCAAGTGGAACTAAACCACCTGCCTTAAACGGTGCTGCTACGAGCTCAGACGGCTCCTCTGTATCTGCACCACCTGGCAGTGACGCAGCAAACGCCAACAAAACTGCGCCCCAGTAAGACCTTTATTTAGGCGATTTCAGCAAGCGATTAAACTTAATGGCGAGTCTGGCTTTGCACTGACTCTATTCAGTAGCCCCTAAAGAAAGTGCGTTTTGCTTTGAGACCCTACGCTCTGCATCTGTTTGAGGGCCACTCAGACGCCATCCAGAAGTGTTCTCATCCACAATGGTGCTCAAGGCTTCAATCCATTGAGGTGAGTCGTTGAGGCAGGGTATGTAGTTGAATTGGTTGCCGCCTGCATTTAAAAAGGTCTCTTTAACCTCCATCCCTATTTCCTCAATAGTCTCCAGGCAATCGCTCGTAAAGCCAGGGCAAACGATATCTAGATTTTTAATACCTTTCTCCCCAAGTAACTTAGCCGTGGGCTCGGTGTAGGGCTCAAGCCATTTGGCTTTCCCAAATCGAGATTGAAAGGTGACTATATATTCATCCTTTCCAAGGCTGAGTGCTTCAGCCAATAGCCGAGCCGTTTTATGGCATTCACAGTGATATGGGTCCCCTAACTTTAAGGAGCGTTCTGGTATGCCGTGAAAACTCATCAGCAACTTCTCGCCCCTTCCGTTCTGTTTCCAAAAAGCGCTGATGTTGTCTGCAAGGGCTTGTATGTAGCTAGGATGGTCATGGTAATGATTGATAAATCTAAACTCAGGGAGTTGACGATTTTTCATACCCCAAGAAAAAATACTATCAAAGAGGCTCGCTGTCGTGGTTGCAGAGTACTGAGGATAGGCGGGTAATATCAATACACGGGTGACCCCTTGTTCCTTTAAAAGATCGAGCTCGGTGCTGATGCTTGGCGAGCCGTAACGCATTGCAAAGCGCACCAAAAGGGATTTATCTCGGGAGACAGCGTTATTTTCTGATCCGGGTAAAGCTTCGCCACTAAACACAGTTTGTAGGGCTTGGGCTTGACGTTGTGTCCAAAACTTAAGCGGGGAGCCGTCCTGAGTCCAAATGCTTGCATATTTCTTAGCGGAACGAGCCGGGCGAATTCTCAAAATAATACCGTGCAAGATGATGAGCCATACCCATCTGGGTATTTCAACCACTCTTGGATCACTCAAAAACTCTGCAAGATAAGTTCTTAAGGCACTTGGGGTTGGGGCTTCGGGAGTCCCTAAATTGCAGTACAAAACTGCAGTTTTGTTGGCTTGACCGTGGAGGTATTTGGGTTCTGGATTAAAACGGGGTTTGATCAATGACATGCGTCTATTCTCCCCCACCTTTTTATAAAATGGAAGGTTAAATTCAAAAAATTATCAAAGAAGAAATGTTTAGTTACAAATCATTAGCCATCATTTTTGCCACTTGAATCCCGGACATCACTGCCCCCTCAATCGTTGAGGGGTAAGGTCCCACTACATAATCCCCACAAGCCCAAACGTTATTGGTTATTTTGTTGGCGGGTCTCACAGCGCCTGGAGTGCAACAAAAAGTAGCGCTCTTCTCGGTGACTGTTGCCAAGATTTCCAGGCCCTTTAGTTTTAACTCCTTGCAACCTTGTGCGTGCACAGTGGCTGAGATTAAATCGTTGGACAGCGACGTATAGCTTGAGACAAAACTGAGTAATCTTTTGTTGTTAACCGCTTTGCTGGAGTCTGAGTGATTTTTGAAAAGAAAGCCTCTGTCAAACACAAACTGAGCAGTTTGCTCTGCACCGCCGTCCTGTGCGTTACCCGGGTCAAGCATCATGATGGGCCGCTCTAGGGCGATAAATTCTGGATCAGAGCAGCGAGCGTAGGTCGTAGAAATAGCTGCGTGCATTAAAGAGTCGCACTGTGTGGCCCAAGCCTCGTTGATTGGGCGGACAAGGCGAGCTGCGCTCTTTGCATCGCAGGCCACAATAACAGCATCGGGTCCCGTCTGCATTGCCCATGAGCTAGCGGGCAAAGGGCAGTCTGTGATGCGTTGAGCCAAAGTGATTTCACAACCCCTTGAGATGAGCCACTCATGAGCGGCTTGGGGAAACAGTTCTCCCATATCGACTCTTGGAATCAAAAGGTCAGAGCTGCCCTTGTGGGCAAATAATGCGTCGCGAAGAACTCTTAAAAATACCGAACCACTCGAAATCTCCAAAGGCGTGTTGAATATGGCCAAACACAAAGGAGATATGAAATTATTCTTTACTCTTTTCGTGAGTCCACCACAAAGGTCGTTGACAGATAAATGTTGCTGGCATTTGAAATCAGAATAAGCCCATTGAACTGCAGTTTTAAGAAGGCAGAGCCTATCGATCAAAGACCATCCTTTGCAGCCCATGGTTCCCGCAATAAACTGAATAGCAACTGGCAACCATTCATAGCCAATGAGTCTAAACCCCTTAGAGTCTGCATCTCTTAAATCAAGACGTTGTCTATATAAAAGTTGGTCAGGATTTAGACCTACCT
>DAIUEA010000264.1:0-3408 GCA_036845365.1 Limnohabitans sp.
AGAGCATGGAGGGCTATTACCAAGAAACTGGCAGAGCAGGAAGGGATGGGTTGGCGGCCGATGCTTGGATGGCGTATAGCCTGGGCGATGTTGTTAATCTGCGGCAAATGGTTAACGCGGGTGATGCGCCGGACGACAGAAAAAGAGTGGAGCTCCAAAAACTAAACGCACTGCTGGGCTTTTGTGAATCTACGGGGTGCAGGCACCAAACCATCCTTAGGTACTTCGGTGAGGAGCACCCAGGAAACTGCGGTAACTGCGATAACTGTTTGGAACCAGTTGAGGCATGGGACGCGACCGTAGAGGCACAAAAAGCGCTTTCGTGTGTGTACCGCACGGGGCAGATGTTTGGTGTTGCCCATTTAATAGATGTACTTATGGGCAAATTAACACCTAGGATTTCTAAATTTGATCATGACAAACTTAAAACGTACGGCGTGGGCACAAGTCTAAGCGTTTCTCAGTGGAGCAGTGTTTACCGACAACTCGTGGCCGGGGGATATTTGGATGCGGACATAAAGATGTATGGGGGTTTAAAGTTAACCGCTAAATCCCGCCCCGTGCTCAAAGGCGACGAGCAGGTGTGGTTGCGCAGAGATATTGGAGAGGCAAAGAAAGGCATGTCAAAGCCTCAGGCCGTTAAGAAGACAGGTCAAAAATTTAACGATCCGAGCGATGAGGCCCTGTGGAACGCGCTCAAGGACATGCGCAGGAAATTAGCTCTTGAGCAGGGTGTACCGCCTTACATCATCTTTCACGATAGCACGTTGCAAGAGATTCTTAAAACTGAGCCCACAAGTTTAGAGGATTTTGAGGACGTTGCGGGAGTGGGTAAAGTTAAACTGGAGCGTTACGCACAGTACTTCATAGAGGTGATCCAAGAGCACTTGGACAAATGAAGACTCTCCCATTAAACGGGGTGGGAGTTAAGGCTTGAGGCTTGAGGCTTGAGGCTTGAGGCTTGAGGCTTGAGGCTGAGGGCTGAGGGCTGAGGGCTGAGGGCTGAGGGGGGAACCTATGAATAACGCCCAACTCAGATCTGAGTTCATTTTGATAAAATTCTTATCAACGCCCAAGTAATTGAGAGAAAAACAGCAATGACGATTAACCCTTGACCCGCTAAGATCTGGGAGTCCAAGGTGTACACGTTACATAATCTAGTTGGACTGGTCATGTAGAAGTAACCCACCACGATCGTCATAGAGATAAAAAAACCTAAAAAGAAAATCTCAATCACGGTCGTGGTTCTTTTAAAAGAGACTTTGATTAAATAACCACAAATAACCAACGACACAATTTTTACCACGTCGTACCTCCAATCAATTATTGCTTTATCAACGCTTAATGGAAGCATCCAATATGCAAGTATTGTTTGAGTGGCAAAAAAACTTGTCAGTCCAAAAAGATTCACTTTATCGAGCATTTCAGGCAAGGCGTAATCAATTTTAAAAGACGCTCCGGCTAAAATTAATAAAGGCATTTGAAAGTCCATATGCCAAAACATGCCATTAACAATGAGTGTGCGCATAGGCCACACCGACAGGAGAGCTGCGAATAACAAAGAGCCAAAAGCAAAGTAGTTTTGCTTAAATTTTGACACCGGAAAGTTCTTTTTGAAGCGCCAAATAGAGTTCATCAATTTCATCAAGAGCAGTTATTTTTATTAAATCTCCACCGGGTTTAATGAGATGCAATGATGCGTTGTGTTCCAAGTCTGCGTACGGTGAGGAATTGACGACGTAAATTCCAAAACCGTCCAATAGGGTTTTTAAATCTTTTGGATTTTGAAGCGTCATAAGGCTCCATATAAGAGGATCGGCACCGATATTTTTAGCGTATGTGGTCAACGTATTGGCGTCGTCGCGTACAGGATCAAAGCTGATTGAGATTAATCGCACCTTTTTCTCTAAATTTGCTTGTTTTATTCGTTGCTGTAGCAACTCAAAGGCAGAGGCCTGAGCCGTACAAATTGTGACGCATGATGTGTAGAAAAAATCCAAAACAACGAAGCGTCCGTCTCTTTGGATTGCATCTTTTAAATATAGATTTTGTCCTTCAGAGTCAGTTAATGCAATATTAACCACGGGATCTGCTTTAATTTGTATTTGATGCCTCCTAAATCCCTCAGTCGTAAAAGATCGCCCCATATCGGTTGCGTAGAGCAGCAAGCTTAGTCCAGATAGCACTAGGAAGACGGACGCCGTAAACGTCAAAGATAAGTCGTTAAGTACCGGATTTAATTTCTTCTGCATTTTTATAGGGTGTGGTTCTCGCGTTCGTTATAGCTCTTTGCTTTTTTACTAAATCTGCGCCTATTAACGACTCCTTATTTCCCCAAGCAGTGCGGATATAAGAAGTAACAGCAGCGATTTCTTCATCCGATAAGCTATTCCAACTTGGCATTTGACCTTTGTAGATTACGCCCTTGACCTCTAGCTCTCCTTGTACGCCGTGAAGCAAAATATTTGTCAGTAAAACGGGGTCCCCCTTGACCCATTCGGAATCTTCAAGGGGCGGGAAAACTCCAGCCAATCCCAATCCGCTGGCTTGGTGACAGGCAGAGCACTTTCCAATAAAAATCTGTTTGCCGTCCGCGGTGTTTGCAGACGCAAAAGCGCCCTGCGCGGCGGGTCTCAAAAGAGAGACCGTTCGTTGGTCGCCTAATTCTGTATGTCCGCCTGTTGGGGTCGTCACGATGTAAAAGCCTCCCCACATCGTCATAGCCCCTAGAAGCATCGTCAGTATCCAAGGCAGGGGTCGCATGCCCTCCTCTGGATCCCCTTTCTCCCGCTGTATTTGTTCGTTGTATTTTGCTTCGTTGCTTTTTTTGTTCATCTGGAAACTAAAATTTAATGACTATCTCAGGTTTCTCTTAACTGTTTATTGCTCAGATTTCAACGCCGGATACGTGTGATCAAGCGATTGCAAATATTTAACCAACGACAGTACCTGCGGGCCGGCAATCAACACTTGGCCCTCTTTAACGTAACCGGGGGGCAAATTGACCACCTCTTCTCCCTCCTTAGCGGGCCCATCTCTTAGCTCGAAGAGGAACGGGAATGCAGGCATGATTGATCCAGGCGTGTAGGCTCTCGGTTGATACAAATGCCCTAAATGCCAGTCTTTACTGGGCTGCCTGGCGCCGATGTTAAAGAGGTCGGGCCCGGTTCTCATGGTGCCGAGCAAGTGAGGGGTGTCGTATTTGTAATCACCTGCAACAGAGGCCCTGCCCCAGCCTCTTTTTGCATCAGGCCCGAGCGCGGGATCTCGGGGTTGCTGAGAATGGCAGTAAACACAGCCATTTGCGATGTAGACTTTTCTGCCCTCAAGTTGCTCCTGTGTGTAAGGTTTTAAGCCATCGGGCGCTTTTACGTTTTGAAGTAACAGATAGGGCAATATCACAAGCAC
>DAIUEA010000265.1:0-3363 GCA_036845365.1 Limnohabitans sp.
GCGGGCTTCATCGTTTTAGTAATACCGAACTCGTTGGCCGCTTTTAAAGAGTTAGTGAAGTCCGCACCCGCATTGGATAAGCCAAGCACCTGAGCCTTTGAGGACTGGGCTTGAAGCAAGAAGGAGGAGAAGTCAGATGCGGCTAAGGGGGCCCGCACGGCGCCGAGGGACTTTCCCCCGTTTTCCGTAATAACTTTAGTGGCCGCATTTTGAAGTTGAGTTCCAAATGCGTAGTCGGCCGTGATGAAAAACCAGGTTTTGCCACCATTATCTGTGATGACCTTTGCAGTACCGTTTGCCAACGCTGTGGTGTCATAGGCATAGTGCACGGTGTAGGCTGTGCAATCAGCGTTTGTTAAAGACGAGCCTGCAGCACCAATTGGGATAAATGGGATCTTTTTCTCTGCTGCAACCTTAGACATCGCTATGCTTACACCGGTGTTATTACCCCCCAAGATCATATTTACATCGTTCTTATCTGCCCATTCCCTAAACTTACTGGAGCCCACATCGGGCTTGTTTTGATGATCCGCAGTTAGGAGAACGATTTTTTTACCAATGACCGTGCCCCCAAAATCTTCAATGGCCATTTTTGCGGCCTCTACACCTCCGGGACCAAGCACATCTGCATAAAGTCCAGACATGTCATCTATATCCCCAATCACTACCTCGTTGGCAGCCAATGTGCTGGAGGGCGCAAAAAGAGCTATGTGGATTGCCAAAGCAATTGCACAGGGAATGTATTTCTTGGTCAACTTCATAATAATTTCAACTTTTTAAAAATGGTTAAACGCCTAAAAATTCGTGAAGCATGTCCATCTTGGATGGTAATTCAGCGTGATTAAACTGTTGCACTATTTGCCCATGCTCCATTACGTAAAAACGATCGGCAAGGGGTGCGGCAAAGCGGAAATTTTGCTCTACAAGAATGATTGTGAAACCGGCTTGCTTAAGCGTTGCAATCATAATGCCCAACTTTTGAACAATCACAGGGGCAAGTCCCTCCGATATCTCATCTAACAGTAAAAGCCTGGCCCCTGTCCTAAGGATCCTGGCAACCGCTAACATTTGTTGTTCCCCCCCTGTTAGACGGGTTCCAGGGCTATCTTTTCTTTCTTTCAGGTTGCTGAACATGGCATAAATTTCATTCACCGACATTCCACCATCGGTACCTTTAATTTTTGGGGGCAATATTAAATTTTCGTAAGTGGATAAAGAGGAAAATATACCTCTTTCCTCGGGGCAATAACCCAGCCCCAACTTAGCAATTTGGTGAGGAGCAAGTGAGATACTCTCAACACCATTAACTTTGATGGAGCCCGTTCTTGCCCCTGTCAGGCCCATGATCGCCCTCAGCGTTGTGGTCCTACCTGAGCCGTTGCGCCCCAAAAGTGTAACAACCTCGCCCTTGTTTACCGATAAGTTCACGCCGTGAAGGATGTGTGACTCACCGTACCAAGCCTGGAGGTTTTCAATCTTAATCAGCTCAGTTGGCTGCGAACTTTTCATAATTTAGTTGGATTCAAGAAATCGACCAGTAATGTGGTTTTTGTTGGCGAATCAATGGGCGCCAACCAAGGCTTGATTGCTTGAGCCCATATAAGCTTCAATGACAAGTGGATTGTTGGAAACCTCTTTGTAGGTGCCGTCCGCTATAACAGAGCCTCGTTGAAGCACTGTGATTCTATCTGCAATGCTGGAGACCACATTCATGTTGTGCTCAACCATAAGGACTGTGCGCCCAACGGAGACTTTTTTAATGAGTTGAGTAACACGCTCAACATCTTCGTGTCCCATGCCCTGTGTGGGCTCATCAAGCAACATAAGTTCAGGCTCAAGAGCCAAAGTCGTCGCCAACTCGAGGGCCCTCTTGCGCCCATAAGGCAAATTAACAGCAAGTTCCTCTGCAAAACTTGATAAATCTACTGACTCTAAAAGCTCAAAAGCTTTGGCGTGCAGGTGATGAAGAGAATTCTCAGGACTCCAAAAGCGAAAGGACACGCCTTGCCTTTGTTGAAGCGCTACTCTTACATTTTCCAAAACGCTCATGTGAGGAAAGACGGCGGAAATTTGAAAGGACCTAACGATTCCTCTTCTAGCGATTTGGGCCGGTTTTTCACGTGTTATTTTTTCGCCCTTAAAGAAAACATCACCACTTGTAGGAACTAAAAAATTAGTCAATAAGTTAAAAAACGTCGTTTTGCCCGCCCCGTTGGGACCGATCAACGCATGAATAGTGCCCTTCAAGACATTTAAAGTGACGTCGCTTACGGCAACAAAACCTTTGAATTCTTTAGTCAAACCCTTAATATCAAGCAAGATATCTTTACTCAACCCAATCTCCCTAATTCAGCACAAAGGTATCTTTTAATTGAACAAAAGAATGCATTATTTGCAAAGTGTATCTAAGTATACAAAAAATCTTGTTGTGACCAAGGGTTTATACGTAGATGCAGAAGCTTTTTTAAAACTACCCGCATCAAGTATACGAGGACGTGCAAGCTTCTTTGCTGTGATTTATCCAAACTCGGGGCTACTTTAAAGCGGCCTACCCTTTCACAAACCATACTTTGCGCGCAGGTTCTATAGGGTGTGCGCGTATGAATAGATTAAAAAAATCATTCGAGAGCCTAGACCCTCAAGCCCCGTAGGTTGCGCCACTTGAATCTCAACAGTTTTTTGCTCTAGGTCGGATTTGCGCTTCCGAGGAGGTAATCGGCTTTACCTATTTTTACGCCGTTGTGGCGAAGAATGTTGTAAGCCGTAGTCACATGAAAGTAAACATTTGGGATAGCCCAATAATTCAAATAGTCCAATGCCTTCATCGTTTTAGTGGCTTGCTTGCCCACGGGAAATGTAATTTCTTTTTCCTCTAACCCGTCAAGCGCGTTTGAGGGTACGCTCTTAAGCCAGTTGATGGTGTTTTGAATGCGCGATTGGAGTTCCTCAAGAGTCTGTTCGGTGTCATCAAACTTTGGAGCTTCAAGTCCTGAGATGCGGGAGACACACAATTTAGCAGCATCACAAGCGATCAAAATTTGAGTCTTCAGGGGTAGCATATCTGGCGCCAAACGAAAATCAAATAAAACTTTTCCCTCGTAGCCCCTGGCTTTGGCGTCTGCTATCGCTTTGCCCATCAAATGGTCCAAATTAGCAAGAACATTTAAAAAAGAAGGGATACTTGATTTAGATAAAGATGAGGTCATGGTTGCTTCAGGGTATGAAAGTCAGAGAAAGGTTTATGCAAAGCCGTCGGTTTAGCTTTTATTAAAAGACAGTAGTGTCCCAACGTTTGAGCGGGACCCCCGTGTAACTTATTGATTTTAATGATAAAAACAGTGTTTTCAACCGTTGACGACTTGA
>DAIUEA010000266.1:0-3344 GCA_036845365.1 Limnohabitans sp.
AGTCCATACTAAGCGAGGCTGGATTGTTTTGACCTCTGATGCGTCTCATTATTTAGAGAATTTCAAAAAACGCTCACCCTTTCCTATCGTGGTCAATACGCTCAACATGCTCGAGGGTTATGAGTTGATAGGAAAACTCGCTGATTCTGACCAACATATCATTGCGGGCCACGATCCGTTGACGCGCGAGTTGTATAAGCCTGTAGATTCAAAGAATTTAGAAATTTATTCTTTAACAGAGCCTTTGTAGGATAGATTTAATGCTCAGGTCGCGCTTTAATCGATCTTTAAGCACAGAGAAAAACCATATGTACGAATGTCTTCAAAAATTAGAAACTAAAAATTTCACATCCATCACAGTCAAAACTGCTTTAAGGCATTTTGTGAGCGCTTTGATATTGATTTGCGTGAGTGCACACTCCTTTGGTGAGATGTCGTTTGATTATCCAAACAAACCCATCACTGTAATAATCCCCTTTCCGCCTGCGGGGTCAACGGATGTGTTGGGCCGGATTTTGGCCCAGTACATGGGCAAGTCATTGAACCAAACTGTTTTGGTCGAGAACACGGGCGGTGCGGGTGGAACGATTGGGGCTGCTAAAGTCGCCCGTGCCCCAGCAGATGGCTATACGCTTCTTTTCCATAATATGGCACATGCAAGCGCGCCCGCTTTGTATGCAAAACTCTCCTATGACCCGGCAACTGATTTCGAGCCGATTGGGTATGTCAATGCTGTACCTATGATTTTGGTTGCCAAAAAAGGTTTCGCTTTTGATGAAATCAAGGGAGTGGTGGGTTATGCCAAATCAAACCCGGGCAAAATAAATTTCGCAAATGCAGGTATCGGTTCGACATCCCACCTGTGCGATGTTTTATTGCAATACACAACGGGCGCAAATTGGCTCGATATCCCTTACAAAGGGACCGGGCCAGCTTTGAACGATCTTCTTGGCGGGCAGGTGGACATGATTTGTGATCAACCCGCAAGCACCCTTGGGCACATTAAGAGCGCAAATTTAAAACCAATTGCAGTGGCCACCTCCACACGCTTGAAAATTCTTCCTGATGTGCCCACTTTTGCAGAGTCTGGGTTGCCTGGGTTTGAGCTTGCAGTGTGGCACGCTATTTACGCACCCAAGGGAACCCCTAGAGCGGTCGTGGATAAATTGAGCACTGCATTAAGAGCTGCACTGAAAGATCCCCAACTTGTTCAAAAGTACAACGAAATGAGTGCCATTATTGCAACCCCTGAGCAAGCAACCCCCGAGTACTTGAAGGGTTTTTTGAAAACTGATTTGGAGCGCTGGAGAGTAGCGATGAAGGCCGCTGGCGTTCAGCCTGAGTAAGCTTATATTTTCTTCTTCAACAACAAATTAATATGAGCACTGATTTATCTACAACCAAAGAGTTCAAATTGAACGTGAATCAGTGTGATTACACCGTAAGGGTCGAGGAAAACACCCCCCTTTTGTACATACTCAGAAACGATTTAAAGCTCAAGGGGACAAAGTTCGGATGCGGATTAGGTCAATGCGGAGCGTGCAACGTTTTGATTGACGGTAGAGCTGTCAACTCCTGTAGCACTCCAGTTTGGGATTGCCCGGGCAAGGCTATACAAACTATTGAGGGGTTGCCAGCTGCGGGTGAGCTTTTAAGCGCGTTGCAAATTGCATTTGAAGAAGAGCAGGCCATTCAATGCGGGTACTGCGTAAGCGGAATTCTTATCAGCGCACAAGGCTTACTCAGCGTGAATCCAAATCCCTCAGATGAAGAAATATTTGCAGCTTTGGATGCCAACTTATGTAGGTGTGGAACACACGTGCGGTTTTTACGAGCCATAAAAAAAGTAATCTCTCAAAGAGTTAAATCCACATGAACAAGCTTGTGCAATTACCCCCCACCCTTAAAAACAATCCGTTGTTAAAGAGGTGGGTGAGTTTTGAGCAAGACGGGGTGGTCACCTTAAGATCGGGCAAAGTGGAGCTGGGCCAAGGGATATTGACTGCGATTGCTCAAATGGGAGCAGAGGAACTGGGCGTATCTATCTCACAAGTAAAAGTAGCACCACTCACAACCCCCATAAGCCCGAGTGAGGCCTCGACCACGGGAAGTCGCTCCATTCAAGAGGGCGGTGAAGCAATGCGCTTTGCGTGCGCTGAAATTAGAGATATATTTGCCGCTGCAGCTGCCAAACGCTTAGGGGTACCCAAGGAGAGCGTTCAAACTAAAAATGGTGTCTTTAGCTGCTCGCACAACTCTGGTCGACCCCCGCTTAGCCTTAGTTATTGGCAACTTAGCGCTGGGGTGTCCTTAGATGTAGAGGTCAGTGGAGCCGTTAGTCCTAAACATCATTCTCAGTACAGTTTGGTGGGGTCATCCGCTAGGAGACTTGATTTGCGAGGGAAAATTACCGGCTCTAAGGACGGTCAAGCAGTTTTTTTGCACGACATAGAACTGCCTGGAATGCTGCACGGGCGAATGGTTCGCCCTCCCTCCTTTCATGCCCGTCTCATATCGGTTGATACAGCTGTTGCACTTGGGTTGAGTGGTGTCCTAGAGGTGGTACATGAGAATAGCTTTTTAGGAGTCATCGCCGAGCGTGAGGAAACAGCCATTAAAGCAGCGCAGTTGCTGGCGAGCACTTGCACCTGGCGCGAGCAGGACTGCTTGCCCGATGAGGGGGCACTTGCAAATTACTTGTTTGACCAAGCAAGTGAAGACGAAGTCTTAAGTGGCACAGGTCTAGAGCATGAAAATCCAAAGAGCATTCAACCAAATAGCGCTAAAACTTTTGAGCTTACATCTCTTTACACCCGTCCCTACCTCTCTCACGCATCCATAGGGCCATCGTGCGGTATTGCTTGTTGGACAGACGAGTCACTTGAGGTGTGGTCCCATAGTCAGTCGATTTATGCGTTAAGAGATGAGATTGCCAAAATTTTAGAACTCCCCAAAAACTTCGTAGTTGCCCACCATGCAGATGGCTCGGGTTGTTATGGACATAACGGTGCGGATGACGTTACCTTTGATGCCGCGGTGTTGGCTGGGTGCGTGCGGGGCAAGCCAGTTCGAGTCCAGTGGATGAGGGATGAGGAGTTCAATTGGTCACCAATGGGTCCTGCGATGGCATTAAAAATAAGTGCCGTGGTCAGCAGCAGCGGACAAATAGAGCGGTGGGATCAGGAAATTTGGGGCAATAGACATATTTCCCGCCCCGGCAGAAGCCCAGAGCCAGGACTTTTGGGGGCTTGGTTAAGGGATGAGTCGCTGCAGCCTCCCCCGCCCGTTGATATGCCCATCGCGATGGGGGGAGGGAGTCAAAGAAACGCTGTGCCGTATTATGA
>DAIUEA010000267.1:0-1439 GCA_036845365.1 Limnohabitans sp.
ATCATTTTTAAGATACTTCAAAGTGAACTCTCTGCCGTAACCCCTCAGTACTGGATGTTTTGGATAGGTCTGTTGCTCATCGTTTTGGTGAGTGTTGGGCGAGAAAAAATCAAGGGTTGGTTCACAAGGGAATATTTAGTTTCTTTGCTCACCGCAAGCACTAATAAATCAGGCGGTGCGAGATGAACTTTGCTGTAAATGATAAAACCGTGTTGAGTGCTCAAGCGCTTGTTAAAACTTTTGGAGGCATCCAAGCCACCCAAAACGTTAATCTCGATATCAAAGCCGGTGCACGCCACGCGCTTATCGGGCCCAACGGTGCGGGCAAAACTACCTTAATCAATTTACTTACAGGCGTATTAAACCCCACCAGTGGTCGCATTGAGTTGCTCGGAGAAGATATCTCTGAGCTTAGTCCCCATTTGCGGGTCAAAAGGGGGCTGGTTCGTACTTTTCAAATCAATCAACTCTTTGACAGTCTGACTCCGTTGGAGACGCTCAGTGTGGTGGTATCCCAGCAGTTTGGAGAGGGCAGCGTTTGGTACAAAACCATGGGTCTGAGCAATCAGATACTTGAGCGGGTTGCGCAGTTGCTTGAGCAGTTTAGATTAACGGATGTCATGAACACTCAGACATCTAAGATGTCCTACGGGCGCAGAAGACTTTTGGAGATGGCAATAGCTTTGGCTTGCCAGCCTAAAGTCCTCCTACTAGATGAGCCCGTTGCTGGGGTGCCCACTGGGGAGCGTGATGAACTTTTAGCTACCGTTGCTGCATTGCCCGCAGATGTCTCCATTCTTTTAATTGAGCACGATATGGATTTGGTTTTTAACTTTGCAAACCGCATGACTGTTTTGGTTAACGGAGCTGTATTGACAGAGGGCACGCCCGAGCAAATAGCCAACGATCCTCAGGTTAAAGCTGTCTATTTAGGTCAAACTCAAATAGAGGGTCACACCCATGCCTGACTCAGCTCAAATCACTCAAGCCATGGAAGATTTTGAATGTGCGCCTTATGTACCCAGTTCTTCTAGTTTGTTGAGTGTGCAAGGACTAAGCGCTGGGTACGGCGAGGCAGTAGTTCTAAGCGATGTAAGCTTTTGTATTGAGCCTGGACAGACCTTGGCACTCTTAGGTCGCAATGGGGTGGGCAAGACTACGCTGATCAACACGCTTGCTGGTGCAACCCGCTTGCACGCTGGAGAGATCTCTTTGGGGGGTGTGCGCATAGAACAACTTCCCTCCTTTAAGCGAGTGACCTCGCTCGTTGGGGGCGGTATAGGGTGGGTGCCACAGGAGAGAAATATTTTTAAATCTCTTACTGTTCATGAAAATTTAAGCTCAGTTTACCGCGCACAAATGGGACCAAAGGCTTGGACTCCTGAGCGGGTGTATGAGTTCTTCCCCAGACTCCTTGAGCGCAGGAATAACCTGGGGTC
>DAIUEA010000267.1:1449-3342 GCA_036845365.1 Limnohabitans sp.
CCCAGCTATCTGGGGGAGAGCAACAAATGCTTGCAGTTGCAAGAGCCCTTGTCGTTAATCCAAGGCTGCTGTTACTGGACGAGCCTTTAGAGGGGTTGGCCCCGATTATTGTGGAGGAATTACTCAAAGCGATTCGCTGGATCACGAGGGAGGAGGGGCTATCTGCAATTATCGTAGAGCAACACCCGCAAATGATTTTGGCGATATCAGATGTGGCCATTGTGCTTGAGAGAGGATCAATCGTTCACCGTGAAAATGCTGATAGTTTAAGAAAAAATACAAAGACCTTAGACCACTTCTTGGGTGTGAAGAGATAACCCTTTAGCTCAGATGCTATAAGACGCGTTAAGACGCGTTAAGACGCTTTGGAGCCACAAACAGTGACCAAGGTTTGTTGAATTTAACTCAAAATATAAAATAATGTTCAAAAGGCAAGCTTTAAATTCTTCTGGTCGTGCCTTTGCAGGTTCTGCTTTATTGAGGGGCGCGGTTTCTTTGGTTGTCGCGCTCACCTCGAGCACTTGGGCTGCACCCAATGATGGGATGTCTCAAACTAGGCAGCCCTTTAAGATTGTGATTCCGTTTGGAGCGGGTGGGGTCGCCGATTTGACGGCCCGAGTCGTGGGCCAGGCCCTATCTGAGCGCCTTGGACAAGCCGTAATTATTGAAAATAAGCCCGGTGCGGGAGGAATCATCGCCTCAGACTTGGTTGCCAAATCAGAGCCTGATGGCCACACTTTGTTGCTCATCTCAAACGCAACCGCTGTGAGTGCGAGTTTGTTTAAAAATCTGCCTTACGATACCTTGAAAGATTTTGCGCCAGTTAGTTTGCTTGGTACTTTTGATATTGCAGTTATTGTCCCCGAGAGCTCAAAGTTTAACTCCTTAGGTGAGCTGATCGCGTACGCGAAATCCAACCCCGGTAAGCTCAATATGGGGAGCATTAATGTGGGAAGTACTCAAAACTTGGCTGCTGAACTTCTAAAGTCTACCGCTGCGATTGACGTGCAGGTTGTCCCATTTAATGGGACACCTGCGTTGATTTCTGCTTTGAGGGGAGGACAAATCGATGTGGCAACTGAAATACTAACCCCCGTCCTTCCCCAAATCAACGCCCATGTTCTAAAGGTATTGGCAGTAACGGGTGAGAAAAGGTCCGCCTCAATGCCTGAGGTACCCACTGCACTTGAGTCACAAGTAAAGGGAATGGTCGCGGCCTCTTGGAACGGGGTCGCAGTTCCAGCCAAGACCCCTGAGGCAACCATAGAGCACTTGAACAAAGAAATAGTGGAGATCTTGAGAAATCCAACAGTACGCCAAAAATTGCTAAATCTAAACGTAGAGCCTAAACCCACCACACCCCAACAAGCTCAGGAGTGGTTGCGAGCGGAAATTAAAGTGTGGGGACAAGTCATAAATCGTGCGGGGATCGAAAAACAGTGACCTGTATCGTGTGTTGTGTTTTTAGGAGTTTTGCACAAAAAATCTTGTCATTAGCATTTAAAATCCAAACGGAGTTTGACCGGATCTGCATTTAAGCATGGAAATGCTCTACATGGGGCTTGATTGACATGAACTGACATAGATAGGTCATGAGAGTCGCCTAGGCTATGCAACATTTCAGGCAGGTGATCACTTAGGAGAGATGCAGTTGTTCTAGCAGTTGTTCTAACATTTGCTCGTGTACCAGTTTGGGCAGTAATTAAGACCCATCTTTTGCCGATAGTTTGCTCTCACTCTAATCGTCAAGACACAAAGTTCTTTGCTTCTTTTTATTAACTGTGACTCTTGTAAATTTTTTAGAATACATAATTCTATTTTTTGTTTAAAGGTTTATTTAAAAATGACCCAGTCTTTTGCCCCTCAGCGTCCAGTATCTTGTTTGTTCATGAG
>DAIUEA010000268.1:0-2658 GCA_036845365.1 Limnohabitans sp.
ACGCTGTGATTCGTAATCTCTTTGGGATTAGAGGCAAAACCCGCTGACGCTGCCCCTCTGTCAGGTCCATCACAAAATTGAATGATTCCGTGGCATCGGTTGTTGGTGGCCTTTGGATTCATACCGTCGCTCTCCATCAGGGTGAGCCTAGCGAAATCGTCTGGATGAAATTGATATGTTTTAGACATATTCACAATTTTGTCGTAAACCGCAGACTTTTCGTGCACAGGAATGAAGCCCTTATCGACGGCACGGTCCAAGGTTTTATTAAGAATGGGGTTCTCCGCAGCGTCTAAGCCCGCATAACTTTGGTTGCGAGCAACTGACCTATTTGCTTGGACCTGCGCGCTTGAGCCTTGGGGTTGAAAACCGCTGGCGGAGGCATATCCGTTTTGAGCAACTGCACTTCCCCGTGTACCGGGCCTGTTGTTTAAGGATGTAGCGGCGTTGTAGCTCGTGGGCTGCGAGGACACTCCAGCGGGAGTTGCGGACGCAGTCTGAGGGCTAGATGCCAAATTAGCTGAATTACCTGTACCAACTAAAGCCCCTGCATTTGAGCTGGAGCTGCTTAGGAAACCTAAATTAAGTTGTTGGCCTGGAAAAATTTTGTCAGGGTTTTGAATCCCATTTGATTTGGCTAGCATTTGAGCCAAATGCACAGAATCGCTTGAATTAATAGTTTGCCCTTGCTCGGCGTAATACCCTTTCACAATATTAGTAAGCGTATCCCCTGATTTAATGGAGACCGTTGGAGCGTTGGCACTCAGAATACTTGCGTTTTGATTTGACGATGTATTGACACTATTTTGAGCCTGGGCTTGGGCGAGCATTTTAGAAAAAACAGTCTTATCCAATCCAGCCGAGTTGTTGGTGCGGTCTGTGAATAAATATTTATTACTGTCCAAGTAACTATTTCTTACCAAGTTTTTCGTGTCTGTTAAATAGTTCATGGCAATTCCAGTGGCTTTTTCGATCTATGGTACATAATTTGCAAAGTATGTTGTATCAATAAACAATACGTCAATTAATCAACACTCTGTTCCTATTTTGCAAATGCTGTGCCGATCTAAAAAACCATTAAAAGTGTCTGAAAACGGACACTTCTCCAAATGGTGCCACCTCTTTAAATTAGTCAGTTCAGTTTCGCTTTGTGTTTTTATTAACGTATTTATCATGGGCGCTCAAGCCCAAAGCGCAAACAAGCAAATCCTAAGCGAACAACAACAAATCAATTCCCAACTAAAAAGCTGGTACGCCGCTACAGAGCGCGTTAATGAATCTAGTGTGAGTGTGGCTGATTTGGACTCAAGGCTTAAGATCGAAATGTGTACTACACAAATCAACTTCGATTTCCCCTTTGTTTCTCACAAAACAGTTCGGGCTCGCTGTGAGTCACCCAAATGGCAGTACTACCTTCAAGTAAGCGTGCCCGTCACCACAGACGCGCCGACTGCCTCCAGTACGAACACAAATACGAGTTTAAATACCAGCCCCAATCCCAATACATCACAACAAACCAAGAGCGGCACGCCTAACACGCCCAACTCGGGCAACCCCAGTCCTGAGTTAAGTAAGCCCCTTAGTTCTCCTGTATTGCCCGACCCAAAGAGCGCTCAAATAGCCTCCAACAACACACCCAATCCCTTAAACAACAGACCCGGCTATCACACCGTCATCACCTCACCTCAGTTTTTAAAGCGTGGTACTATTCTAAGTCCCGGTCTATTTACAGGCACAGAAGTTGCTTTAGTTCCTGGTGAGTCATCCGCTTTGAGTAATCCAGGTGATGTGGCTCACATGGAACTTTTGAGAGATTTACCGGCCAACACGCCGTTGAAGAGTTTTGATGTCAAGCCTATGTTGATGATCAAGAAAGGACAACAAGTGGTGGTTTCAATCGGAGAGGGAAAGGGTTTTTTGATCACTGTGCGGGCCGAGGCAATGCAAGACGGTCAACTGGGGGATCAAATTAGGTTAAAAAACACGGAGTCAGGTCGATCTATATCAGCCGTTGTCACAGGTGTGAACACAGCAAAATCTAATTAACTAGTACAAAGTAGGTAATTTTAAAGATTTTACGAAATATGGTTGAAATGGCTCAAGTTTTAAAGTTTCGAGACGATCTATAAGATGTCAAAAGTTAGCTTGTTACGTATAAATTTTATCAAGAGAGTGCATCATGACTGACGCTATTTCCAACCAACCACGTATTCCCACTGGGAATACCAATCTGAGAAGTGCAGGCGAATTGTCGAGCTCGATTTTAGGCTCCTCCGTTTCTGGCGGATCCACGAAGTCTTTTGCTCCAACAACTCACGTCACCCCCATGGGTTCGGATACTGTGAGTTTGAGCAACGTGTCTCAGCAAATTGCTCAACAATCTGGATTCGATCAAAACAAGGTCAATTCAATCAAACAGTCGATTCAAAACGGCAACTACGCAATCGATCCTAGCCGCATTGCGCAAGGATTTATGTCCCTAGAGAAACTGATCAAGGGATAAGAGTTGTCTGAGCTCGCTGCGCCACATCCAACTGTTGACGCCTCTTTGGCTCAGGCCATGGAGCGTGTGACTAAACTTGAAGCTTTATTGGAGGAGGAGTTTGAAGCCTTAAAGGTTCAAGATTTGAATAACTTTAGCGAAAAAAACGAATCCAA
>DAIUEA010000268.1:2668-3338 GCA_036845365.1 Limnohabitans sp.
AACTTGACGCCATCAAAGGCGCCCTCGAGAGCATTCGCTCTGACAGCCTCACCAGCAACATCGAAACCTATGATAGGCTAGGTAAAATGAAGCGCGGTCGCCACATATCCGGTTACTTATCGGTTTGAATTTCTATTACAAAGACTTCTCGTCTCCTGGCCTCATCCCTTTTAGCCAATAAACCCAAGACAAAATCACTGCCACGGCGGTGTACATATCCTGAGGTATCTCGTCTCCCACATCCAGTCGTGTGAGTAAAGACAACAGTTGGGGATCCTCTGCTACGTAGATGCCGTGTTTTTTGGCCTCCTCAACGATCCTTTTCGCAAGATCGCCCTCCCCCTTTGCCGTGACCCTAGGGGTTTTGTTACGTCCGTACTCAAGGGCTAGCGCCTCTATTGGTTTTTGCATGATGCGTTAACGATGGGTGTAAAAGGGTTTGTTTCGACTTCTTTTGTGGTGTGGGCTCAAGCTCTTTGGGATGGGCTCATACTAAAGTATCCAACACCGAGCCCGCGTCAGGCCTAGGCTCGAGTTGATCGGAGGGTTTGGGCGCGTTAAAGATTTGAAAAGAATTGAGCTTCAGGCCTGATACACCCAGCTCATAGCCCAACTCAGACGCATTGGTTCTTGCCAACTCCGCCACTTCGGGGCTTGTGGCCCACATCGT
>DAIUEA010000269.1:0-3338 GCA_036845365.1 Limnohabitans sp.
TTTTAGCGCACCCAAGCTACGCAAAGATGCACGCGATGCGCCAAACCGCTCAACAGCACCGAAACACAGCCAATCAACTCGCCAAAGAACATGCCAGTGATTTGGGCTTGGGGGAACGTTTGCACCGTCAATGGCTGAGGGAGGAGGCGCAGACGCTGCGCCGTGCAGCCGATGAATTGGAGCGTTTTATAACTGAGGATGTACTCGACTCGGTGCAGGTCATCACCAGCACGTTGGTGGGCGCCAGCCAACGAAACATTGGCCACATGAGCTTTGAGACCGTTTTCATCGACGAGGCCGCCCAGGCCTTGGAGCCGGGTTGCTGGATTCCCATTACCAAGGGCCAGCGTATTATTTTTGCGGGCGATCACCACCAACTGCCACCCACAGTTAAAAGCGAAAAGGCTGCCCGAGAGGGCCTACGAGAAACTCTCTTTGAAAAGTGCATCCAACGCCAACCTCAGACGGCACGCATGCTCACGATGCAGTACCGCATGCACGAAGATATCATGGGGTTTAGTTCGGAAAAGTTTTACGGAGACCAATTGGTGGCGCACCTTAGCGTGCGAGACGCTGATTTAAAGGCTTACGACTTTCGTTTTGCGCCCGACTTTCCAGTGGAATTCATCGATACATCTGGCTGCAATTTTTTGGAACTTACTATTCCTGAAAGCGGTTCAATAGCCAACCCTCAAGAGGCCCAGTTGCTGCTTGAGCGACTGGCCCAGTTGCTCAAGCACTATGATCCAGCTGAACGAAATGCACAAACAACATACCCCAAGGCCTCCCCAACCATTGGAGTGATTGCACCCTACCGCGCCCAAATCAACTATTTAACAGACGCCATCGAAGAGATCGAAGTTCTGAGTGATTTGCTGATAAACAGAAGACTCAGCGTGGGAACCGTCGATTCGTTTCAGGGACAGGAGCGAGATATCATAGCTATTTCACTCACGCGCAGTAACCTCATAGGTGAGATCGGTTTCCTCAGTGATATACGCCGCATGAATGTGGGCATGACCCGTGCACGGCGCAAACTGTTGTTGGTCGGGGACTCATCGACGCTTTGTAGCCATCCGTTTTTTGCGGACTTGTTCGCCTATGTGAAGCGTATCGGTTGTTATTCCCAATGCGCAGTGAATGGTCAAAGTTTTTTAATTCACTCAAACACAGCCCCTGCAACTCAGCTCAGCTCAGCTCAGCTCAAATATCCTAACCCGGATTTAGCCAACGTTTGCGCAACTCCCGCAGCAACCAATATTCCTTAAAAATAAATACATAAGCCGGCTCTTACAAAGCATTTATCGGTAGGGCCATCAAACCGGCTTATCCTGGTGGTTATTTACGGCACGACCGGTAAAAAAAGGGGGGGCTTATGGATAAAATTTAGTTTTAAAAGTGACCCTATGAACATACTTCCTAACCAAGGCGCCCTGGGCGCACAAGTGCTGAATTTTGATCTTTCTCTGGCGATGGGTGAAGAAGAATTTGCACAAATAGAGACGGCGCTTGGAGCGCACAGCGTTTTGTGCTTCCCCGCTCAGAAACTCACGTCCTCACATTTGAAGGGATTTGCTGAGAAATTTGGCAAACTCGAGATCAATGTGGCCAATATGTACCAAGACCCCGAGCATGCTGAGGTGATGATTTTGTCTAACAAAGTGGACGAAAACGGCAAGGCGTTGGGATTTAAGGACGCAGGGCAAGACTGGCACACCGATCTGTCTTATAGCAAAGATATCGCTTTTGCCAATGTCTTGTACGCTCTGGAGGTTCCGTGTAGAGACGGCAAATCACTGGGCAACACTGCCTTTTGTAGTACAAAAAGAGTATACGAGTCAATCCCTGAAGATTTGAAAAAGAAATTATCCGGAATGACTGTGAAGCATGATTTCGCGAAATTCTGGGACAACATGAGAAAGCGTCCCGGTAGCACCAGACCAGAGCTGACAGCGGCTCAGCGCGCTGCAAAACCTCCCGTCTCCCATCCTATTTTTATTCGACACCCTATTTCTGGGGACACAGTTCTTTATGCAAACCCAGGATACGCGATACGAATCAACGAATTAAGTGAAATAGAGAGTGATGAGATCTTAAATTTTTTATTTAATTTGCAACTGCGTGCTGAGTTCCATTATGAACACAGGTGGCGAGTAGGGGATGTGCTGATGTGGGACAACATTGGTACCTTGCATAATGCTATAGCAGATTACGAGGCTCATGAACACAGATTCATCAAGCGCTGCCAAGTGATGGCTGATCGGTATTTCCCACGCGGCACTCATCCCCTACAAGCTTAAGTTTGCTAGTTACTGCGCTAAGTTATCGATTTTTGTGTGCTCCAAACCCAATACACAGTTGTTATTTAAATTTATGAACGCCCTCACAACTCTAACTCCGAGCAAATGGATGAGCATCCTAATGCGTTTTAATTTAGGGTCCTTTGGTTTTAAGCAGGCCTGGAATATGTCCCAACATTGGAATATGCCCCAGCATTGGAATATGTCCAAGCTTTGGCAGATGTCCAAGCTTTGTCTCGCACTTAGTTCCCTGCTCCTCAGCTCCTTTTTAAGTCAGCGTTGTTTTGCATCTGATAACTACCCCAATCACCAAATACGAATTGTGGTTGGGTTTGCAGCAGGGGGACCCACCGACATCATTGCCAGAGTGATAGCCAAAGACATGACAGAGACTTTGGGTGAACCGATTGTTGTAGACAACAAGGCAGGGGCAAGTTCAATGATTGCAACGAGGGAGGTTCGCAACGCACCTGCAGACGGTTACACCCTGCTCTTTTCATCCCTTGGTCTAAATGTGAATCCCATTCTGATCGGAGAGGCAGCGGGCTTTAACCCTAAAACAGATTTTGCGCCTATATCGAATGCGGCCAATTTACCCATGGTTGCTGTTACGGCATACAACTCACCCATTAAATCAATGACAGAGTTACTCACACTTGCCAAATCAAAGCCAGAGGCCATCAGCTTTGCCTCATCTGGTCCAGGAGGATCGGGACACTTGGCAGGAGAGTTACTGGCCACTTTGAACAAACAAAAGATGCTTCATGTCCCCTACAAGGGCAATGGTCCTGCACTTCTCGAGGTGATGGCGGGTAGAGTTGATTTCATGTTTTACCCAGTGATTGGGTTGGCTGAAAATGTGAACGCAAAAAGGATCAATATCTTAGCGGTTGGGACTGCGAAAAGACTGCCCCAATTTCCTGAAAAACCCACCATGTCTGAGATCGGCTTTTCTGGCTTTGAGGAAACTGCACCGTGGGTGGGTCTTTTAGCGCCTGCAAAAACACCTGCCCCTATCATCAACAAACTCTATAGCGC
>DAIUEA010000270.1:0-354 GCA_036845365.1 Limnohabitans sp.
CTAAAAAAGAGCTCCCAATTGAGACTTAAATTAGTGGAGGCCAAAGCGAACACAAGCATTAAAAACAAAACAAAAGCTGACTCAAAAACGAAAGGTGCCTCATCTGAAGTCAAGATTCACAAAGCCTCCAAAGCTCACAAAGCCCATAAATCTCAAAAAGGAATGAGTTCATGATGCACGGCTCGCGCGCCGCTCCCATACAAAGCTCATTTGACATTCAAAATGCCAAGGTAGCCGTCATGATGGGCGGAGACTCTGCAGAGCGGGACATTTCTCTCATGTCAGGCAAAGGCGTGTTAGAGGCTTTAAGAGCAAAAGGCGTAAACGCTCATGCGTTTGATCCCTCACAAACCC
>DAIUEA010000270.1:364-3321 GCA_036845365.1 Limnohabitans sp.
GCGGCACGGGGAGGACGTAACGATTCAAGGTGCGCTAGAGTTGATGGCAATACCCTACACCGGCTCAGGCGTCATGGCATCAGCAATCGCCATGGATAAACACATGACCAAACAGATTTGGAGCGCCAAGGGCTTGTCCACTCCACACTCTGTTTATTTAAGACCGCACGAGCAAACCAGTGCAAGAATTAAGCAAATTATTGAAGAAATCGAGTTACCCCTTATCGTCAAGCCTCCCCGGGAGGGCTCGTCTATCGGAATTACAAAGGTAGAGCGTGCGGGGGATTTGGAGCGTGCAGTCAAAGTAGCCACAAAATTCGACCCAGAACTTTTGTGTGAGTCCTTTATTGAGGGGCCTGAGGTGACTTGTCCAATTATTGGGGCCGGTCCCAGTGCCAGGTGTTTACCTGTTGTGCGTATCGTTGCGCCCGGTGGAGCGTATGACTACAACAACAAGTACTTCACCGATACCGTCCAATACCACTGCCCGAGTGGCCTAAGCCACTCTTTAGAAAAAGAGATCCAAGAGCTTGCGTTGAAGGCATACCTAGCTCTCGGATGCAGGGGTTGGGGGCGCGCAGATTTGATGATTCGCCGTCAAGACTCCAAACCCTTTTTGCTTGAGATGAACACCAGCCCTGGGATGACCTCCCACTCGCTTGTGCCCATGTCTGCTAAGGCGGCTGGAATCTCGTATGAAGACTTGTGCTTAAAGATTTTGATGGACGCAACCACAGACTCTAACCACTCCAGGGGAAGTTTTTCTTTGAAAGATACGGCCACTCAGGAGAGTGCAGCGTGAACGCCCAAAGCAATGTTTACAGCCGAAGAAATCACCAAAGGCTTAACTACGCCCAGGTGCCACAGGTGCCCGTTGAGCCCTTGGATGTGAAGTTGATGAACATGGCCTCTAGCGTGCTTTTTTTTGGGGTGGTTGTGCTTTTGGGAACAGCAGGGCTTTGGGCTTTGATTAGAAACCCGGTTTTTGCTTTAACGGATATCAGTGTCTCTGGAGACGTTCAACACAATAACGCGGTCACGCTGAGTGCAAATGTGACGCCTAAATTGATGGGCAATTTCTTTACCCTTGATCTGATAAAAGCTAGACGCGCATTTGAATCAGTGCCATGGGTTAGGAGGGCAGTCATTGAGCGTAAATTTCCAAATCAACTTTTGGTTCATTTAGAGGAGCACAGGGCCGTAGCTTATTGGGGCGGGGGCGCGGATTCAAGGCTCGTCAACAGTGCGGGGGAAGTGTTTACTGCAAACACAGAAGAAGTAGAAAACGATGCGCTTCCAAGATTAGAAGGACCTGACTCAGAGTCCTCTCAAGTGCTTGAGATGTATGAGGCTTTATCTCCACAGTTTGAGCTCATTAATTTACCCATCAGGGGTGTTGAGTTATCGGGGCGAGGGAGTTGGCGTTTGACCCTAGATTCGGGCTCAGAGATCGAGTTAGGGCGGGGCAACGTGCAAGAGATCGGCGCAAAGGCTAAGCGATTCATAGAAACATTAACTCACGTTCTCAACAAATTGGATAAAAGGGTTGCATCCCTTGAATCAGCGGACTTAAGGCACGAAAACGGGTATGCGATACGACTGCATGGACTAAAGACCATGGAGAGCGGGACTCGCAAATAACAAAGGTGAATTGAAAATGGCAAAAGAGTATAAAGACTTGGTATTTGGACTGGATATTGGTACCAGCAAAGTGATGGTGGTCGCCGCCGAGGTCTTGGCCGGAGGAGAATTAAAGATTGCTGGGTTTGGCATTGCGCCAAGCAGCGGCTTAAAACGCGGCGTAGTGGTCAACATAGATGCAACAGTACAAAGTATTCAACAAGCGCTCAAAGAAGCCGAGTTGATGGCTGATTGCAAAATCACAAGTGTTTACACAGGCATAACGGGAAGTCACATAAGAGGGATCAACTCCTCTGGGATGGTAGCGGTTAAGGATAAGGAGGTGACTGCACCAGATGTAGCCCGTGTGGTTGAAACTGCTAAAGCAATCAACATCTCCAACGATCAACGCTTATTGCTCGTTGAACCTCAAGAATTTATTATTGACGGGCATGATGTGAAAGAGCCGATTGGGATGAGCGGGATTCGCTTAGAGGCGAAAGTGCATATCGTAACGGGCGCACAAAGCGCAGCAGAAAACATCATCAAATGCATCAGACGTTGTGGCCTAGATGTTGAGCAACTGATGCTAAACCCCCATGCCTCTAGTCTATCTGTGCTCACCCAAGATGAGAAAGAGTTGGGTGTGGCGATGGTGGACATTGGAGCTGGGACAACGGATGTAGCCATTTACACGGGTGGGGCAATTCGCCACACTGCTGTGATCCCAATTGCTGGCGACCTGATCACAAGCGATATAGCAATGGCCCTTCGTACCCCAACCAAAGACGCTGAAGACATCAAAGTGGAATCTGGTTTCGCAAAACAGTTGCTCGCCAATCCAGAGATACAAGTGGAGGTCCCAGGGCTGGGCGACCGAGGCCCCAGGATGCTCAGCCGACAAGCGCTAGCAGGGGTGATCGAGCCCAGAGTAGAGGAGATATTCTCGCTCGTTTTACAAGCAATACGAGATTCCGGGTACGAGGAGATGCTCTCCTCTGGGATCGTACTGACTGGGGGCAGTGTCATCATGCCCGGCATGGTGGAGTTGGGGGAGGATATTTTCCTAAAGCCCGTACGCCGAGGCATCCCTCAATACTCAAACTCATTGTCCGATATGGTCTCGCACCCCAAGGCTGCAACCGTGATGGGATTACTTGAGGAGGCCCGCATGGCAAGAATGCGGGGTTTTAAGGTGGCGCAAAAAAGCGGCTCCTTCTCCACAACACTGGGGCAATTAAAAGATTGGTTTGTTGGGAATTTCTAATGAAAACTAAAACTATAAATTTAAGACCATTTAGACCAACCCATATGAACTATCAATGCGGCCCCCCGCC
>DAIUEA010000271.1:0-3281 GCA_036845365.1 Limnohabitans sp.
CGCTAAACACAGTGGCTCAAAGAATGATACAAGCCACTCAAACTGAGTGGGACGCGGCGACTGGGGAATGGGCCCAGTCCGGCTCGCACAGACTGGCTAGACGAGCCCAACACGCATACGCACTTTTTGTGCATTCGCCCCAGTGGTCTTGGTCTAGGCAAGCTTTGGTCGTATGTTTGGTGGTTAATTTAATAGGCCTTAATGCATGGGCTTGGATAGAGCGAGCATCGCTGCAACACCGCGAAGCTGATTTATCAAGACTCATCAAAGAGTCTTTTCCCTCAATTGGTTTGGTGGTAGACCCCAGCACACAGATGCAGCGCGAGATGAAAAAACTCAAACACACCCACGGACAAAGCGCCGAGGGCGATTTAGAGTTCATGCTAAGCGCTGCGGCGACCTATTTGCCTGCGAATTTTAAACTTCAGTCCTTTGATTATTCACCCGGCGAACTCCGCTTAAATGCAGTCTCTCAGGACTTAATTTCTCCTTCTGATAAAGCTTTGATGCAAAAAAGCGGTTACCAAATCCGGGCTGAATCTACTCAAATTGCTGGGCAAAGCGTCCCCGTCTTGATCCTTACCTATAGTGATAATTTGAAGATCAACTAAATTTAATTTATGACTCAAGCCTCCACTAATAGACATAATTCCTTGGACAAAGCGTTCAAGACAGCCATGCTCTACCTAAGGCCCGCTCAAACCTTTATTTCCAGTCGCAGTCTGCGTGAACAACTCCTCATTAAAACGTTGCTCCTCGTATTGGGTGTGTACGCTATTTGGCATGTGGGCGTTTCGCCGTCTATTGAATCCCTAAGTAAAAGCGCCTCCCGGGCTCAGATACTTAACCGTCAGTGGTCTGAGCTGAACGGTTTGCAGTCTCAACTCAAGTCCATTAAAGAGATAGGCATCATAGACTCTGCGCAAGCCGTAGAGAAACTAAAGACCTTAACCACTCAACTTGGTCCTCTCAATAAAATTACGTTTCAAGACTCCAGCGCCAAGCTTCAGTTAAAAGGGCTCAGTCCCGATGGGTTGGCACAGTTGCTACCCGCACTTCGCGCCTCAGCGCAGGCACAGGTCACGGCTGCGAGTTTAAAACTGGACCCACAAACAAAGCTGTGGGAGGGAACGCTCACCCTTGGACTTGCGGGCTCTTTGGCCGAGCCCGCATTACCCTCATCCTCTGTCTCTTCTACGTCTTCGCCCCCATCAACACGACCCTAAACTCAGCACATAGAACTGCCGGTAGAGCCAAGCACTAGAGAACTTGTTTCACTAATTTAAAAATATCCTCATGGTTTTACTCATAAAACGGACCAACTGATAAACGGATAAAAAGCTCAGCCACTCCCATGAAAACCTCTTTCCTATCGCGTCATGCACATACATTCAAGAGGGTTGATCCAGCTCTTGTGAGTGCTAAGGCTGCTCGGAGCATAGCAAAATTGGCAAAAATGGGTACGTTGGTTGGGGTTTTTCTGGGGATGATTTATTTTGCCCCTGCAGCTTGGCTTGGAATGGTTCTTGAAAGCGTAAGCCAGAATCATTTGTCTTTAGCCCAGGCAAGGGGAACCTTATGGCGCGGCTCAGGGGTCTTGCTTATCAAGTCCGGTGAAACGAGCTTCAGCAGCTCTTCGGCGCAAAAGGGCTTGGGCAACACAAAAAGTCTGGGTGAAAACGGCCCTGACTTAGTCTCCAAAGGTGCCCATCTGTACATTGCTTCCCCCTTTAATTGGCAGATCGGATGGGTTTGGTCGGACTCAACCTTAGATCGTGCGCTTGACCCTAATCGATCGCAACCATCGCAACCATCGCAACCATCGCAACCATCAGCGCAATCACCACAAACCATCCAAGCAACCCCATCCACCTGGCCAGCCCACTCAGGGCTGGCTCTTAGGGTAGAGAATCTTTGTTGCACTCAGTCACCCTGGGTTTTGATGTACCGACCCACATGGACAGACATCCAACAGGGCTGGTTCACCACAGAGCTTTCTGACTCTCAAATCAGTTTCCCAGCCCAGTGGCTCAGCGCTTTGGGCGTACCCTGGAATACCGTGGACCCAAGAGGGGTTTTAAATTTTGAGATTCGAGGTGCAAGCGTTAAGGTTAATCTTTTCCGTGACAAGGCACCGGTTTTCCAGGGGGTTGCCGAGCTCACGCTAAAGGATTTATCCTCAAGGTTGTCTCCTCTTTCACCTCTGGGGACCTACAAAGTAAAACTTTATAATCAAAACCCAGTCAGTAATGTGACCTCTTTAAACCCTGACATGGCCAGCACGTTGCCAGATTTGTACATAAGTTTAGAGACCACGGAGGGCCGTTTGGAACTCAGTGGAGAAGGTAAATGGTCAAATAAACATCTCTACTTCAATGGTTTAGCCAAAGCTCAATCAGGTTTTGAGGCCGCTTTGGCAAATTTATTGGGTGTCTTGGGAACCAGGACCGATAATACGGCAACTCTTAAAATTGGCTAGACATCTATGTACCTATCCACAGAATTACTTAAACGGCGCTTACTCCATAAGCTAGCCTCACCCATTCAAAGCGTTAATGCTTCAAATACTTTGGGAATAAAGCTAAGATTTGAGCTTCATCAGGCAAATGTTTACTCAACACTTTTAGTGGCGAGTATGTGTTTGTTAAGTGTGGTCTCTCTTAGCAGTCAGGCCTTTGCTGCTGACCCCAACCAAAACACAAGTTCAAGCTCAAGCCCCTCTTACGCATCGGCTCCAAAGGGATCTGCGGCGAGCATTGAGAACAAGGAAAATAGTGGGGCTAAGGGTAATAGCGCTAATAGCGGTAATAGCCCTAACAACGTTAATAAGGGCTCCAAGGGCAACAAGGGTAATAAAGAGGAGCTGGTCACACTAAACTTCGTAAACGCAGACATTGAGGCGGTGGCGAGAACTCTTTCAACGATGAGCGGTCGAAATTTAGTGGTCGACCCAAGGGTCAAGGGTGTGATCTCCCTTAGCGCAGAAAATCCCGTTTCCGCAAGCGCTGCGTGGAATCAATTTTTAGCCGCCCTAAGGCTACAAAGCTTCAGCGTCATTGAATCCAATGGGCTCTACAAAATAGTACCCGAATCTGAGGCCAAACTGCAAGGCGGGGTCACGACCATCGTCCCCTCAACCATGGGTGCCAACGGCGGGCAGGTGATGACCCAAATATTTAACATTCAACATGAGAATGCAAATAACTTGGTCAGTGTGTTGAGGCCTTTAATTAGTCCCAACAACATCATCAATGTAAACACTTCAACCAACTCACTTATCG
>DAIUEA010000272.1:0-3267 GCA_036845365.1 Limnohabitans sp.
TTCTTGATGTTGGATTGGTTTTCCAGGCTTTGTGTGAATTCTGAAATATCCTCAAACTTCTGCGAGGTTAAGGAAATAGTCGCCGAGCCGTCCTCTGGGTGAGGTAATACGCCTTCAATCAGGATTGAGGGGGAGCGGGCACCTTCAATCGCCCCCATCAAACTTTCCCAGGGAATGGAGATGCGAGAGAACATCTTGTTGATGCTGAGCGCCATTTTTGCTTGTTCAGGGTTTAGTTGCTGCAAGGACTGTTGCGCACGTTTGGACACGAGCTCTGCTTGGGCCGTTAATAAATCGGCTTTTATGTTGTCAAAGTACTGAAACCGAATCGCACAAATACAAATCTGTAATGTCAATAAGACTGCAATCACGATGAGCGATTTATTTTGTCGACTTTTTCTCTCAGCCCTGGTGAGACTAAAGTTGATTTCAAGAGACTGAATCATTTTTTTAATTTTTGAATGGACCCAATTAAACGACCCATCTCACCTTTTTGTAGCTCATTAATGCTTAGATCTGTAATTCGCCAGTTTGCGGCGATCAAAGTTTCCATGGACAAGTTTGAGATTTTCGTAGGGTTTGAGGATACAGTGAAAACCATTAATGATTTGCAAACGTCTTTGCTGCGGGAGGAGTAGCGGATCAAATTTAAGGAAAGTGCTTGCCCCAGATCAGACTCTGATGAAAGAGTGGTCCATTCCCAAATCAATCCGTTCTCCACTCTAATAAGAGAAAGCTGCATTTCCTCTACAACTGCTATCCAGCTGGATTTCACCTTTACACCTAGTTTAGCAAGAATCTCAAGCGACAAAGGTTTTATTGAAAGAGTTGATATACCCCTGACTGTAAGCTCGCTTTTTAAGTAGTCGAGGTCTTTTTTGAATGCAGCAAGACACACGATTTGGGTACCCTGCCTGTCCCAGCTGAGCTCAAATTCGTTAAATAATTCAGGGTACTGTTTTTTATAAAGACCAAGCAACATGACTTGGGTCTCTGCGTCGCTCAACTGTGTTTGTTTTAAAGAAACAACAAGTGGATAACTCCAACAATCGGAGATGACAAGGTTGATTTTCGAGTTTCGAATTTTTTGGGTGTCAAGGCACTGCTTAAGGGCGTCAACTGCTTTAAATAAACTATCGCTCATAGGCGCTTTAAGGCCTATTGGGGCAAAAGTTTGAGCAGTTGTGATAGGTGTGTCTGTAGAACTAAAAAAAGAACTAAAACTAGTATTGACTCCCAAAGCGACGTAGTTGTGCGTAAGCAAGGCTTGAACGGGTAGTCTTGATCGCTTTTTAAATTCAAGGACTAAAGAGCACCACTTTTCTTTAAAATAGCTTTTTGATAAAGTTTGAATCTCATAGCTTGTATTCATGGTTGTCATTTTATAGAGATTTCTACTAAAAAATAGTTTTTTCTCTTTAAACATCTCTTGCCGCGCCGAGCCACGAGTCTTTGGGGTTGTCCCCTTTGATGCTTATTCTGCCAATAAAAGTTGCAGGCAAATCGTCTTTTATTTAGAGTCCTTTTTTAGAGCACTTAAAGAGGATACTTTGATAAGATACTTTAACAGGGTACGCTCAAAACCTCGCCGTTCACGGCGCGCACAATGTCAATTAGACATGCTTCCACCACCCACCTTAAGTGTGTTGGTCGTAGAGGTTGAGGGAATAGCCACGCCTGCCGTACCCCCGGGTCGGTAAATAAACTTCCAGTCTTGAAAACTATACGCTGTTTGATCTATTCCTTGCATTTGTACGCTTGACACCAGTGGGCTTAAAGTGGCACTTGGATTTAGAGAGTAGGGGGAGTTTGGAGATTGATTTTGAGTGGTTCCTTTGTTAAGAGTGGTGAATGTGCTTAAGCTTGAGTCAGAGTTGGGGTTCTGGTTCTGGTTTTGTAGCTTTTGCTGAACAAATTGCTCTATGTCTACATCCTCAGTTGGGAAATTAGCCCTCTTGGAGGGCTCTTTTGAGGACAAGCTATAAACACCCATCACACCGCCCTCCGGTGCTTTGATCAGTCCCCACTGGTTGTTGCCAGTCATGGGATCGATATAAATTTTTCTAAGATGCCTTTTTATTTCTGGTGATCTTGGGTCGCTGAGCAAGTCCTCTAGGCTGTTTGGGTAGACTCCCGCGCTAGGTCCCGTGGTTGCGTAACTCTTGAATGCGTTTCTAAATTGATGCCCAACAAAAAGCAATTGTTCCTCTCGGTCCGCTTTTTCTGTGGAAGCCAATAAACGACTCTCTCCTATCAATCCCATACTAAAAAAAACGATGATGATTAAAAGGCCTAAATAGGTGAAGCCTCCTTGGCCTTGCTCACCAATTGGCATAGGGCTCACCTTTTCGGGACATACCAACTGCGCCGCTGCGAACGTCATAGATCACCACCAAATCTTGTTTGATGTTGTTGTCTTGCCTGTTGGCATCTGATTTAATTGGAAGCGGAATTAACGTCCAAGTCTGAGCACTCTCAGTCATCGGGTCTACGGGGATGGAGCGCAAATATCGTTTCTCAATCAGATCTGTTAAGTTGACAGGGTAAGAACCTTGGTCTGCGTAGTAGTGATCAATTGCCTCCCTCATTTGGGAAAGGCTTGATTTGAGAGTCGCCTCTTTGGCGTCATCAATGGAGCGCATGTACCGGGGCACAGCAATCGATAAAAGCGTTGCAACAATGGCCATCACCACCAACAACTCAATCAAGGTAAAGCCCTGTGTCTTTGATTTACCATTCACGGTAGGGTACTCCGTTGCTGCCAACACCTGGATTTAAGGAGTAAACATCGTACACATCCTCACCAGGCTGGGGGGAGTCTGCTGGAGAGGCGTAACTCCTAAGCCCCCACCCCTCCTTAGAGTTTGAACTCGTGGGAAAAAATGGGTCTTTTGGAATGCGCCTGAGAAAATATATTTTCCTTTCATCCGTAGATTTCAAATCTGTGACCCCTTCAACCAGCACATTTAAATTCTCGGGATAGGAGTTAGAGGTAATTTTCTTCTCTATCCTCCCCTCATCGGACGCTTTTTTAAAGGCATCAATCGCGTTTCTGATCTCCCGCAGGGACATCCTGAGCTCTCTCTCTTTGAGTCGGTGCTCCCCGTAACGCACGAAGGGTATCGCAGCACTTGCCAGTAACCCAACGATTGCAACCACCACCAACATTTCAATCAATGTAAACCCCCGTGAGCGGCTCAAAGAGGTGGGTCGAGTTTGTTGAGTACTAATGTGTGACACTTGAAGAAAGACTTTTTGGAATTAGAT
>DAIUEA010000273.1:0-3262 GCA_036845365.1 Limnohabitans sp.
GTTAGAAACAAAGCCAATAAAGAAGAATCAAAGTGCAGCATTTGACTTGCATCAATGGTCGTAACTGGCCCAGTATGGGCTCGCATAACCGTTAAATACTCAAGCGCAATCGCATCCGCGTTTAAATGCGTCACGCTAGGGGGCAATCTTAGAGTGGTCACTTTTTGTTATTGGATTTATTGCGCTCAACCAAAGTGGCAATTAAGCCGTCTAGCCCTTTGGCGTTGATTTCTTGAGAGAATTGGCTTCTGTAAGTTTCAACTAGCCAGACCCCAAGCACGTTCAGGTTATATATCTTCCACCCAGAGCCATCCCCAGGTGTCTTCTCTAGCCTGTAGTCGAGCTCAATAGGCTCCCCCTTTCCTTTAATTTCGGAGCGAACAAGTACCTCTTTTTCATCGGCAGACCCACGCAAAGGCTTCACATTAATGGTGATGTCCGTCACCTGAGATAATGCGCCCGCGTAAGTTCGGACTAACAAAGTCTTAAATTCGTTGGAGAGCTTAGCTTGTTGCTCGGGAGTGGCTGTTCTCCATGAGGGACCTACTGCAGACGCCGTCATTCGCACGAAATTCAAATGCGGCATGACTTTTGTGTCAACGACTGCGCTTGTTCTTTGCAAATCACCCGCTTTTAGAGATGGATCGTTTTTTACCATTTCTTGAAGTTCGGTGGACAAGCGCTTGATGAATTCATCAGGCGCTTCATCGGCTGCGTAAGCTGTTCCAACCGCACCAAAAACTCCAAAAGCGGCGATAGCAGCGAAGGCAGTAAACAACACCAAATTTTTAGCGATTTGGAGAGGTAATTTTTCATAAATTGTAAACATACTGAGTTCCAAACATAACAACCACACATCAACCACACATCAATAACAAATCAATTACTCGTCGTTATCGGGAGGACTTCCATCGTAAATATCGTACAACCTTTTCTGCAAATATGCATCCCTCACAAATGAGTACCTGTCCAGCGCAATCGCATCCAAACTGTCCTCCATCCCCAGATAACCTTTGCGCGTATCTACTGCATTTACTATGTAAAGGGAATTGCGAACCCTGACTTTTTTAACACTTTTCATCGTCGGATTGATCTGAATATCGATCAAAAATCCGCTAGCATCTCGCAGGTCTGAGGGACCAAAAAATGGCAATACCAAATAAGGTCCACTGGGCACCCCCCAGTAGCCAAGAGTTTGACCAAAATCTTCCTTGTGCTTTTTTAAATTAATCTTTGTAGCAACATCGATCACTCCAAGCAAACCTACGGTTGAATTTACAACAACCCTTGCAGCCCCCTGCGCGGTGTCCCCGCCTTTAAGTTGCAAAGCGCTGTTGACGGCGGACCAAACATCACGCAAATTACCAAAAAAATTATTGATACCCGTTTGCAAAAGAGCTGGGGTGTAATCTTTATAGGCAACTGCCACAGGCTTTACAACGGCCTTATCCACAGAGTCATTGATTTTAAAAATCTGCCTGTTCATGGGCTCCCAAGGGTCCCTTGGATTGGGGCTGTCCATGCTGGCGCATCCCGCAGAGAGAAAAATCCCTAAAGCCGCGAGTCCTTTTATAAAAAACATTGCAGCAGAATGAGCCGTGCCTAGTCTCATCAACGTGCTCCTCCACTGGGCCCATCAGCAGCCTTGTTGTAAAGGAATTGACTGATTAAACTCTCCAACACGATTGCCGATTGTGTTGAGGAAACCATATCTCCAGGCTCTAAATTTTTAGCGTCGGAGCCGGCCTCAATTCCAATATATTGCTCGCCAAGGAGTCCGCTCGTTAAAATCTTTAAGGAGCTGTCCTTAGGAAATTGAAACCGATTGTCCATAGAGAGGATCACAAGGGCTTGAAACTTCGTGTCATCGAAACTAATTTCCTTGACTCTTCCAACCACAACACCTGCACTCTTCACCGCAGCTTGCCTCTTTAATCCACCAATGTTGTCAAATCGAGCAGACACGGCGTAGGAAGAGTGCCAATTAAGCGTCAACAAATTAGCGGACTGAAGCGACAAAAACAAAAACGCAATGGCCCCAATGATGACCAACAAACCCACCCATACATCGCTTTTTGATCGTTGCATGAAGTACCCCTTTTATAACAATCTTTTTATTTACAAACTAAACATGAGCGCAGTTAATACAAAGTCCAAGCCCAACACAAACAAAGAGGCAACAACCACTGTGCTGGTCGTTGACCTGGATACCCCCTCAGGTGTAGGTTGAGCTGCAAAACCCTGATAAAGAGCGACAAAAGTAACTGTGATACCAAAAATAAAACTCTTGAGCACCCCGTTCAGCACGTCTTTAAAGAAGTCTACGCCCCCTTGCATCTGCCCCCAAAATGAGCCCGCGTCAATGCCAATCATCACCACACCCACTACCCAACCACCCACAATTCCCATCGCACTAAAGACAGCAGCCAGTATGGGCATCGTGAAAACTCCAGCCCAAAATCTTGGCGCCAATATACGCGCAACAGGGTCTACACCCATCATCTCCATAGCACTCAGTTGTTCGCCCGCACGCATCAAACCGATCTCAGCCGTGAGAGATGTGCCCGCGCGCCCAGCGAATAACAGGGCGCACACGACAGGTCCCAACTCTCTTACAAGGCTTAGTGCAACCAAAAGACCAAGGGCAGATTCGGATCCATATTTTTGAAGTGTGTAATATCCTTGCAGCCCAAGCACAAAGCCCACAAACAAGCCAGAAATAGAAATGATGGCAAGTGAATAATTACCTAGGAAATGCATCTGCTCAACCACTAAATTAAAGCGGCGCATGCAGGGTCTAAAAAGCTTGATTAGACTCACAAATAGTTTAAAAGAAGCCCCAACGGCAATCAAAAGCAATCGCAGCGTAGCTCCAGTGTTTGAGAGGAAACGAATCATAATGCGCCCTCTTTTGACGCAAAGCCAGTTGTGGGCAAATCCAGATCTTTTGCAAGCGTTTGCGCCGGATAGTGAAACCTCACTGGTCCATCTGGATTAGCACTCACAAATTGGTGCACCAAAGGATCGTTGCTGCGGATGACTTGCTCAGGCGTTCCTTGCGCTGCGATGCCACCGTTGGCTAAGATAATGACTTGATCTGCAATTTGAAAGGTTTCATCCAGGTCGTGGGAAACCACAATGCTGGTCAAGCCAATCGCATCATTGAGACGGCGAATAAGTCGCGCCGCAGTTCCAAGGGAGATCGGATCAAGACCTGCAAAGGGCTCGTCGTACATGACCAATTCTGGGTCCAGCGCTATCG
>DAIUEA010000274.1:0-3257 GCA_036845365.1 Limnohabitans sp.
CAGTAGTTGTCATCGGCTTAGGTCTGGCCCGAAGACTGGAGAGCCCAAAGTTCACAAAAAACTTGCAAATTGCAAGCCTCAGGATGATCCATGTCTACATGGACATAGCCTCTGCCCTCTTGGGGGTAGACGCCTTGAGATCCAAAGAGGAGAAGCAAAGCGGGCTCATCATCATAAATCAAGACCAAATTCACGAACAAAGCGTAGCTGAGCTCATCTCTTTAGCTCATAAATACAGCCGACATCAACTTTTAGTACTTTATCAATACGCGCCTAGCTCTTGTGTAGAGGCACTTAAAAGCAAAGGTTTTATGGTTAAACGCGAACCCGTCACGGATTCTGATTTAGCCCAGTTGGTGCAATCTTTTTTGGTCATCGAGTCCAGGAAAAACAACGATGAAACCAACTACCCAGTTAATCTGGACACGCTGTCTTTGATCACACCCAGAAAATACTCAAAAGAAACACTAGACCAATTATCAGCCCTGTCGACTAGCGTGTTTTGTGAGTGTCCACACCATGTTTGCGAGATATTAGGGCAACTTGCAAGCTTTGAGAAGTACAGCCACGAGTGTCTCAGCAACAGCTCAGAGGATGCAGATATGCACTCCTACTTGAGCAGTGTTTCAGGCTCGGCTAGAATTTTATTTGAGCAGGCGCTAGAGAAAATAGTTGCTTATGAGGGGCTGCAGATTCCCACTCCACTGAGCTAACAAATTCTTAAATCGCTGCAGCTCAACCCCTCAAAAAATCTATCATCCAAAAGTGAAAGTAATCAAACCGACCCACTCTCACATTGACAGCTACTTGCAAGCACTCAGACGGGGTTGGAGCGAGACTATTGGGGAAATTGATGCAGACAAAGCGGAGAAAAGGGCCGCGGAAATTAATCAGGATCGAGATGAGTTTTTAGAGCTTTTCGATGATTTGGACGCTAAAGCTTCGCCGTATCTGCTCCCAGACCAAACAGTGGCTTACGCAATTCCCAGTGTACGCAGATGGATCTGGGACAATCAGAGCGATCAATTCTGCGGAACGCTGTCCCTAAGGTGGCAAACTGGGACAACCGATCTCCCCTACCACCTCATGGGACATATTGGGTACACAGTACCGCCTTGGATGCAGGGAAAGGGGTTCGCAAGTTTTGGCCTAAAAGCAATGATAGAAATAGCCAAAACCAAGTCCTTACCCTTTGTTTATTTAGTCACCGATTTGGATAATTTAGCTTCTCAAAGAGTCATCATTAAAAACTCAGGTCAACTAATGGGTCCCTTCACCAAGCCAGCCATGTACGGGAGCCGGGCAGCGCTCAAGTTTAAAATTCAATGCACCTAAGAATTGGCAAAGCAGTTCAGGTTAAGACTTTTTGGGATAAAAAAAGCCTCCGCCTTGCTGGATAATGATGGTGCAGCAAAGACGGAGGCTACTCGCAAAAGTCACAGGACTCTAAACAAATAAAACACTGCGAACTGTGCCTAGAGTGAAGTGCTTTGAATTTAATTTGTAAGCTAGGAGAAAATCAGGCTTCTAATTAAGAGCTCTTTTTGGCGTAAGCAGAGCACCAGCCTTTGGATGACACTTGTTTACCTGCAAAAATTGCACATCCACCTGAAGCCGCGCCTGCCGCTCCTTGGAACAGTGCGCAATTGCCGCAGTGCTGCTCGGCCGCGTGTTTAGGGAACTTCGCATTGTCGACTTTGGTGGAATCTGCGCGGTATCCCAAGCCGGTCGCTTGAGCATCAGTTTCTGAGAGCATGGCTTGGGCTTGGGCGCTGGCGGCTGCAACGACTGCTGCAGTGGTCAAAGCGGACTGAAGCATAAATACACGGCGGTTCGTTTTAAAGGCGGTAGGAAGATTGAAGTTCATGATTGAAAGAATATGTAGAGTTGAAAAAATTAACACTTACCCATTTTACATTTAATGTTAATCTTTGCAAATTAGGGTTTTTTAATTAGCCCGACTACCCCACCCCCCAAAAAAACCAAAACCGAGGGCTATTCCTTGAACCCTATGCCCGTTTTTATTCGTTGGTGACGTTCCAAAGCGGTGCCGATGACGCGTTCAAATTCCATCCATTTGGTTGCAAACAGTTGCTCAGCAGGTAGAAATAAAAGCGATCCGAAGAGGATGGCCCCAACATCCTATCAAAATAATCACGCAGTGTGGACTGATCGATGGAACGGTCGCAGACCATCCCTGCGCCGCGTACACGAGTTGATCCAAACACCAATGATCCGTTGTCTTGGATAGAGCGCAAACGACCTCCTAAAAAAGCAGCTGCACAGGCCCCCATACAAGTCTGCCCCTGGGTCACAATGGTTTCAATGTTAAATTTTCTAAAAAGTTCTCCAAGTGCGTAACCATGCACATACTCACCCATAGAGGAGTTCAAGTAGACAAAAGGAAAGAGTTTGCCTCCTTTTTTGGTTTTACAGCCCTGCGCTTCAACTAGGGAGGCCTCAAAGCTGTTGACCGCTTGTCGGTCAATTATTCCGTCAAACTCTAAATAATCCAGGTAACCGCTCTCGCAGTCTGCATACTTAAGACTAAAGAGCTTCAAATGAAAAACGGAATTCTCAGTCTCAGTTTGCAGCGTCAGGACCGAGTTGGGATAACTCTTTTGGTCCGATCCCATCACCGTGTGCTTTTGCAATAAAGTTGGCGTGGCGCAGGAAACTAATCCAGCAAAGATCGATACCATCAGTAACCGTGCAGCCATTTTTTTGAACATTATCAGCCTGAAAAAAATTAGATGGATTAAAGCAATTGTTAGATATAAATTTACCACACAATAGCAGAAATTATGGCTAAAAGTAAAACCAAATTGAGCGTGTAAATAATTTGATTTAAATATTTAAAATGTGGCTCTAGATCCAACCTTATTCACTTATTATCCACTCACAACACACTCATAACCCGCCTAAAACCAACCTATAACCCACTTTGTACAAATCCAGTACGGAAATTGGATTTAGTTATTTCATCCTCTCACACCCCACTCATGACCGCTCGCAACTCTCTGAAAAATCCCACCACCAAAATTCTTCGATTTTGGAGAAACGGGCAACAAATTAATTTAGAGGGAATAACCCCCTCGAGAACGCTTTTGCAAATACTCAGAGAGGACTTGAATAGCAAGGGAACAAAAGAGGGGTGTGGCCAAGGGGACTGCGGCGCTTGTACGGTCGTAGTTGCTGAGCATGTTGAGGGTGAGCTCCTTTTTAGCGCAGTCAATAGTTGCATACGCATGGCCCAC
>DAIUEA010000275.1:0-3251 GCA_036845365.1 Limnohabitans sp.
CCTTATAGCCGACCCCTATTTTGTAATTAAGCGCATGTTGACTCGCTAGCTCTGCAATGCACACTCTGTTAAGCCCTTGGAGTTGAAAAAGCACTACTGTTTCACCTGTGATACTCCACAAGTTTTCAAGCACCGGTTGTGCAAGCTCTGTGAGATCTATAGCGCTTGTCCAGGCGTGAGCCATCTGCGCTACCGCTGGTCCCAGTCTAAATTTAAGAGGCTCGCTGCTTGAGGAGATGAAGTCATTGTTCTCAAGTGTTTTGAGCAACCTGTAAAGGGTGGGTCGACTCAGATTTACTTTTTTCATGAGCTCAGAGGCAGACATGGAGTAGTTTTTGGCATTAAATGCCTTCAAAATATCAAGAGCTCTCTCAACCGCTCTGACGTTACCAACGCCTTTGCTAGGGCCGAGCTTGGACACTGTGGCAGAGTTGGCCACAGCGTTCACTCTTGGCTTGGAAGTCTTTAATTTCATTTCTTTTGGCAACTGATCACTCCATTTGAGGCGGTAGGGGTTAACCCGCAATTCTTTGCTTGATGACCCCGAATAGGGCAATGTGAGCGTATTATTACTCATCTAGTGGATTTGCGTCTCATCAGGCGGACAATCTTAATCTAAATATTTCAAGGAGAACGGATTTTGAATAAAGAAATGTCAGAAACTCTAACGCGCACAGGACCTGGCACATTAATGGGGAATCTGATGCGCAGGTACTGGATACCTGTGATGAACTCAAGCGATATCAAGGAGGCTGACTCACCCCAGGTTCGCGTTCAGCTTTTGGGCGAAAAACTCCTTGCCTTTAGAGATTCAGAGGGCAAGGTCGGTCTAATCAATGAGTTTTGCTCTCACAGAGGTGTCTCTCTGTATTTTGGTCGCAACGAGGAAAACGGTATTCGCTGCGCTTATCACGGAATTAAATTTGACCGCAACGGCAAATGCGTTGATGTGCCCGCAGCGCCTCAACTATGCGCTCGTATGAATATAAAAGCCTACCCCACCCTTGAGCTTGCTGGTCTGGTGTGGACGTATATGGGTCCAGACGACAAAATGCCGGCCCCTCCAGACCTTGAGTGGTGCAAGCTGCCGGAATCTCACGTCTTCATAACCAAACGCATTCAAGAGTGCAATTACCTGCAAGCCATGGAAGGCGGCATCGATACGAGTCACGTCTCCTTTGTCCACCGCTATGAGGTAGATCAAGATCCGATGCATAAAGGTGTTAAAGCGCTCGACTACATTAAAGCTGACGGTAATGTGGTCTTCACAATTGAAGATATGCCGTACGGGCTAGTTCTCCTTGGTCGCAGAAAAGGTGATACCGACAGTTTTTACTGGCGTATAACGCAGTGGCTGTTCCCTTGGTACACACTTATACCCCCTTTTGGACACCACTCGCTTGCCGGCCACGTGTGGGTGCCAATCGATGATCATAATTGTTGGGCTTGGAGTATTAATTTTCACCCCGATAAACCGCTATCAAGTGAAGAGCGCTCACAAATGGAGGAAGGCAAGGGCATTCACGTACAGTATGAGGCACCAGGCAGCTTTAGGCCAATCGCCAACAAAGATAACGAATATATGATTGACCGTGTTGCCCAAAAACAGAAGAGGGCTTACAGCGGGGTGTTCGGTTTTTCAGCTCAAGACTACTCTTTGCAAGAAAGCATGGGGCCTATCCAAGATCATGAAAATGAGAAACTACTTCATACCGACAAGGCAATAGTGATGGCCAGAAAAATGTTACTCGAATCGGCTCAAAATCTAGCTAAAGGTATCGAGCCACCAGCCTTAGATTCGTCCTCACAAAGGGTCAGAGCGGCAGGCGTACTTCTCGGTAAAGATGAGGATCCTCTCAAATGGGCTAAAGAACATTTAAGCGACAGCAACAAGCATCCCGTTTACTCAATCTAAAAAAGACTATATGATTTTTACTCTTCTTAGTGTTTTTAAAAAGCGACTTAAAACGTGCACAACTTTGTTTTTAATCCTTGGTTTGCATAGCTATGTGCTGGCTCAGGTTTGGACACCCTCTAAACCGATTCGAATCATTGTGCCTATCACAGGTAGTACCAACGATGTGTTAGCGCGTCTGCTTGCTCCCAAACTACAAGACGCTTTAGGGCAAACAGTTATCGTGGAAAACAAACCCGGCGCAGGCGGTAACATCGGTGCAGATTACGTCGCAAAGTCTGCACCTGATGGCTACACACTACTGGTAGGCTACAACGGGCCCTTGGCCATAAACCAAACGCTCTTTGACAAAATGCCATATGATCCCGTCAAAGACCTTGCCCCCATCACGCTTGCAGTTACCGCATCCCAATACCTAACAGTGAATGCCAATTCTGGTTTTACCAGCTTAAAAGACTTTGTCTCAAAAGTCAAAGCTAATCCTGGTAAGTACTCTTATGCATCCATTGCTGTTGGAAGTGCTTCACACTTGACGATGGAAATGTTTAAAGCCGAAGCTGGTTTAGATATCACTCACATTCCCTACAAAGGATCTGGAGCTGCGGTCACAGATTTGATTGCTGGAAATGTTGACGCATGCTTCTTTGTCCCAGGTAACGTACAACAGTTTGTAAAAGATGGTCGCCTCAAATTACTGGCCTCCTCGGGAAAGAAAAGATTTGCCAGCACTCCTGAAATACCAACTATCAACGAGTCAGGCTACAAAGATTTTGAAGCATCCTCTTGGATTGGATTTCTTGCCCCAGCAGGCACACCGGCTAATGTGATTGATCGCTATAACTCAGAAATTGTAAAAATACTTAAAATGCCTGAAGTCCACAATAAACTGGTAGACATGCAGTTTGAGGTTATCGGCTCAACTCCTGTACAGTTTAAAGAATGGATTCAATCGGAGATACCTAAGTGGGGTAAGGTTATCAAAGTTACAGGTGCCAGAGCGGACTGAGTTAATTTATGAACAGACTCAAAAATAAGGTGGCAATCATCACCGGAGGGGGCTCTGGCATTGGCGCGGCATGCACAGAGCTTTTTTGTGCCCAGGGGGCTAAAGTTCTCATAGTGGACCTAAACCAAGAGGCTATTGAGAGAACTAAAGACAACATATCCAAAAACAATCCCGGCGCAGAAATCATTACCCACTTGGCCGACACGGCAACTGAGGCGCAAGCTCTGGTAGCGGTTGAAAAAGCAGTTAAAGTATTTGGCAAATTAGATATTTTGATCAATAACGCCTCCATGCGCAATTACTCCGCTTTGTCCGGTGTAAGCCAAGAGG
>DAIUEA010000276.1:0-2413 GCA_036845365.1 Limnohabitans sp.
GACTCGTCTTATTTCGCGCTCAATTTGGTCTGCGTAACGAGCGGTCTCCTCAATCCTCGTGCCCGTTGGCGCTCTAAAATGCAACCGTATCAAACCAGCGTCCACATTGGGGAAAAAGTCTTGACCGACCACGAAAAATAAACCGCACGACAAGACACAAAACGACGAAAAGGCAATGAGGAAATTTTTTCTTCTTGGCAAAAGCGTGCTTAAAATTACCACATAGCCGCCCCTAAACCTCTCAAAAGCTGTATCAAAGTTGTAGTACAGACGCTGAAAAAAGTGTGGATCATCTGGCCTTGGTGCTCCGTGATCGTGTCCACGCATCATGAGCATGACCATGGTTGGCACAAGCGTTCTAGATAAAACGTAAGACGCCATCATGGCAAACACCACCGATTCAGCCAAAGGTACAAACAAGTATTTGGCAACGCCAGCTAGAAAAAACATCGGTACAAATACGATACAAATACAAAGGGTGGATACAAACGCAGGAATTGCAATCTCCCCTGCACCGTCCAAAATGGCCAAATCAAGTTCTTTACCCATTTGGATGTGACGCTCGATGTTTTCGATTGTGACAGTGGCATCATCCACCAAAATACCAACCGCTAGGGCCAGCCCACCTAAGGTCATCAAATTGATGGTCTCGCCCATTGCAAAAAGCATCAAAATCGAGGACATGATGGACAACGGAATAGAGATCGCAATAATGCAAGTGCTTCGCCAATTTCCAAGGAAAAGCAAAATCATGGCCGCAGTCAAGCAAGCCGCAATGAGAGCCTCTTTTAAGACACCTTCAATGGCTACTTTGACAAACAGTGACTGATCAAACAAAGTAGTGACCTGCAAATCTTGGGGCAAAGACTGTGACACCGTTGGCAACAAGGCTTTGAGTTTGGTCACAACGTCCAGGGTGGATGCACCGCCGTTCTTCAAAACAGAGATCAGCACTCCGCGTTTACCGTCTTGCCTTGAGATATTTGTTTGCGGGGTAAAACCGTCCCTTACATTGCCCACATCACTTAAATAGATATTGGCACCGTTGATCGTTTTGATAGGTATCTTATTCAGACCCTCAATCGTGGAGGGAGAGCCGTTTAAATTAACGGTGTACTCAGTCTCACCAATTTTGGCAGTGCCCCCGGGCAAAACCAAGTTTTGCGTATTGATTGCGCTTATCACGTCAGAGGGAGTGAGCCCTTTGGACTGCAAAGCATTGGTATCCAGATCTACAGATATGACCCTTTGTTTGCCCCCGTAGGGAAAAGGAATAACCGCGCCACGGACCGTGATCAATCTGGGGCGAAGAAAATTAATAGCTGTGTCAAAGAGACTTTGCTCTGACATGGTGGGCGAGGACAGGCCGAGTTGGATGACGGGAATACTGGAGGCTGAGTACTTCAAAATGTTGGGGGGAACGGAGCCGGGGGGCAAGTTTCTAAGTACCGACTGCTCCACAGCAGTCACCTGCGCTATTGCGGTTTGAATGTTTGCATTGGGTTGGAAAAAAAGCTTTATAACTGCCACCCCAGCAAGCGTTTGGGACTCGATGTGCTCAATGTCGTTCACGATCGTTGTGATACCTCGCTCATTGACGCTCGTAAAACGAGAACCCATCTCCTCTGCGGATAAGCCGGAGTAATTCCAAACGATGCTGATGATGGGTATATTGATATCAGGAAAAATATCTGTTGCCATCCGCATTAACGTCAGCGGTGTGGCTAAGATAATAAGCAAGGCCATCACAATGAAGGTGTAGGGCTTGCGAAGCGCAATATTGACAATCCACATCTAAAGAGCTCTCTGATTAGAAAAGGCCCAAGATATCGAGCCAATAACGGGCTATTACAACACATAGCACAGCTTTTTTTGATTGTGCCTCAAATGCCTCTCTTTTTTTAGGTTGTAGGCGTATTTCTAAAGCAATAATTGCAAATTTGCCCTCCAAGCAAGACCGTTAAAGCCAGAACCGTTAACACAGTTTTGATCAAACAGATCCGCTCAAAAGTTGAGAAAATAGCGATGTAATAATGAAGATGTGCACCGTACGAGCCACGACTCGCCTCAAATCATTCTCAGATTTCTATGCGTCTTAGCTAGTTCTGATTAATCGTTGGATGAGTTACAAGTGGCACGCCGAGTTGGTCCACCATGCTTTAGCGCAGACCATACGCACCACAAACCGTTACACTGAAGGCTTCCAAACCAAAGGAGCACACCATGGCTAAAGGTCAACAAAAATCCAACAAAGAGTCTAAAAAACCCAAAAAAGACACCTCAGATGCAAAACCGATTGCAGTCGACTCCATGAGGCCTAAGCCCATCACCACAGCCATCATACCTAGGGGCAAAAAGCCTGTTCAATAAACTTTTCAATCAACTTTTCAATCAACTTTTCAATCAACTACTG
>DAIUEA010000276.1:2423-2692 GCA_036845365.1 Limnohabitans sp.
GATGTAATCCTCTAGTGGGGCGGATTTTAAGGTGCCAGGTGTGACCCCCTGGTCGGCGAATTTCTTTAATAACTCGGGGTCTTTGAGCACTTTGGTGAGCTCACTCGAGAGCTTGTTCAAGACGCCAGGATTGAGCCCCTTGGGAGCCACTAAAGCGTACCAAGTCGTGACCTCATAGCCTTTAACACCTGCTTCGCTGACGGTCGGCAAATCTGGAAACACGCTTGAGTGGGCACTACTTGTGACGCCCAGCGCACGCACCTTACCAG
>DAIUEA010000276.1:2702-3250 GCA_036845365.1 Limnohabitans sp.
ACTGTATGTGAGGCGTAGCGGAGGGGGCTGTCTCAATGGCCATTTGAATTTGTCCGCCCATCAAGTCGGTCATCATGGGTGCACCTCCCTTGTAGGGAATATGAGTGATTTGCAAACTGGTCATTGATTTAAAGAGTTCCCCTGAGAGATGCTCCGTACTCCCAGAGCCGGCTGAGCCAAAGTTAACGGTATTGGGATTGGCTTTCACGTAGGCAATTAATTCTGAAACAGTCTTAACCGGCAGTTTAGGGTTAACAATCAAAATATTGGGGGTTGTGGCCACCATACCCACAGGCTCAAAATCTTCGATGAAGTTATAGGAAAGAGTTTTGTACAGACCAGGCGACATGGCGTGTGCAACCGTTGACAGCATCAACGTGTAACCATCCGGCGCTGCTTTGGAGACCAAACCAGCAGCGAGATTTCCCCCAGCACCTGGCTTATTGTCTATCAACACGGGTTGCTTGAGCACTTCACTTAACTTTTGACCGACCTCACGCCCAATGATATCTGTCGTCCCCCCCGTTGCAAATGGGATCACAATCGTG
>DAIUEA010000277.1:0-3237 GCA_036845365.1 Limnohabitans sp.
CCCCGTCTCAATGGGTGTGTTCTCTATTAGGTCAATTCCTCTCTCCAACGCGGCAAGCCCCCGAGTGATTGGGCCCGCCACCTCAGATAGGTGTTTGATGGGTGCAACCAGCATCAGCATAGCCGTCACAAAGGCTGCAAATTCACCCACTGTCGTGCCGCTCTCAGAGCTTTGCAGTAAAGCAACGCTGATGACTGCAGACAAAGCAACTGCGGACATCATCTGGGTTAGAGGGGTGAGAGCGGAGGAGGCGATAGTGGACTTCATGGCCAGTCGCTCAAGGGTCTCGCCCAATTTTGAAAATCGGTCAATTTGAGATTTTTGAGCGCCGTAGAGCCTTATCTCCCTAAATGCGAGTGCATTTTCTTCGACCACATAGGCTAACTCATCCGTTGCCTGTTGGTTGCTTGTGGTCAATTTAAAGAGTCTTTTCGTCATTGCTTTCATCAGCCATGCAACGCTTGGGAATAAAAATGCAACGATTAAACTTAGTTTCCAGTTAAGGTAGAGGAGGTACCCGATCAAAGCCAATAAGGTGAGGCTGTCTCGAGTAACGCTCAAAATGGAATTAACCATCATATACGCGCCGCTTTGAACCTCGTAGACCAAGGTGTTTCCCAGGGCACTGGAAGTTTGTAGTCTGAAAAGAGAGGGGTGAGCGTCTTGAAGGCGAGAGAACATTGATCTGCGTAAACCGTAGAGTCCTTGGTTGGCTACCTTTGCTAAAGTCACTTGCCCAGTAAATGCGCAAACCCCCCTTATCCCAAATAGGCCTAAGATACAAAGCGGAACCAACCAAATACGGATCTGTCCGCCTTTAAAACCTTCGTCTAAAAGAGGTTTTAGCAGAGCAGGCACCAAAGGCTCGGTCAAAGACATAATGATCACGGACAAAATAGTTGCCAGCCAGGCGCTTTTTGGGTTGGAGAAATATTTGCCTGCCCGCTTGAGGCGAGTGATAAGGTGCGAGAGATCAGTCATGTAATGGGTTAGGGGATAACCTGTTGTAGGGTCGAATTTATACTCATCTACCTATTATCGCTCGCCTTGGGGAGGTGTTGACCCATACGTTGCTCCATACCTTGATCCCTACTTAAAGTTGTTGCAAGTGCTTGGAGATTCTTTGCAGAACGCGGTTTTTGTTGATAAGCGCCTTATCACTGGGTTGAGATGGGTGCCACAGGTGAAAAACCTCTGTTGCAAAACTTCCCGAGGCTCTTTGAATTCCAACGTCTTCGAGCCTGAAAACAAAGTCCGCATCCTCGTGTCCCCACCCTTCAAAGCTTTCATCAAAACCGCAAACCCTTTGCGCATCCTGCCTCCAGCAGGCCATGTTGCAGCCTTTAATTCGTTTCCAAAAGTGCTTGGGATAGTTTCTAAAAGGGTGCGCGGGAAGCTTCAAAACAAGGGGTAATAATTTATTCAAGTCTGAGCTCAGTCTTAATTGCGTTAACTCAAATAAACCTCTGAGTCGGGGGAGTTGACCTAGTTGTCCGCGCATTGTCTTCAAGCAAGGGGGTAGCTCATTAGAGGCACAAAAACGCTCTGTGAGGGCCTGTGAAAGCAGAATTCGACTACCGGTGATCAGTTGGTTTTGCTTGGCCAGAGATCTGTGTTGGGCAACAAAATCAGGTTGAACGATGCAGTCCCCATCCAGAAAAATTAAGTACTCCCCCCTCGCTGCTGCAATAGCGAGATTGAGAATCTTTGATTTTCTAAATCCAAGGTCCTCGTGCCAAAGGTGGGTGATGTTGAAGGGTAAATGAGCTTGAAGGGTTTGAATTAATGCTCGAGTCTCAACGGTCGAGCCGTCATCAGCGATGATGACATCAAAACCTTGATCGGTTTGAGCGCTCAAGCTTTTTAGACAAAGCTCAAGAGCTCTAGGCCAGTTGTAAGTAGCCAGCAAGATTGTGATGTGAGGGGCACACTGCACGGTCATGGTTTTGAAGGCTTAGTTAGTCCAAGATGCCAAAGTTTGATGTATTTGTAGTAAGCACCTTCTGCGTTGGATATTGCAAGGGTGAGACCATGAAAACCGTCGATAAACCCGAGCTTAAAAAAATAGGTTTTTAGAAATGCGCTGATCGCGTGAACAAGCGCTTTAGCGGGACTCGATTTTCTCCCACTCGAGTGCTGGGAGTGAGCCCAAAGAGCTGAGTATCTATTGATTTTTTCTAAAACTTGGTCGTAATCCTCAAAGCTATAGTGGTCAAGAATGCCTTTGAGTTGAAGAGGTTTTGATGGAGTAAGTAGCTCTAATCTCTCGTGCACAGGGTTGTTCGTGAACGTAGCAAATCCGCGTTTAAACAGTCGTAATATCTTATCGTTTTGCCATCCCGAGTACTTGATCAACTTCCCGCAGTACCAACTCCTCCTCTCAATTAGGTAGGAGGGAGAGGGGGGAGTAGATGATAAAAGCTTTTGAATTTCGAGGGTTAACTCTTTGCTCAGCCGCTCATCCGCGTCTAGGGACAACACCCAGTCGCAAGTGGCAAGAGACAAGGCCTTATTTTTTTGTATACCAAACCCTTGCCAATCTGAGGTGATCGTTACTTTAGCGCCCAAGGCCTGCGCAATCTCAACAGTTCTGTCCGTGCTTGATGAGTCAACTACGATAATTTCGTGTGCACACTCTTGTACACTTTTAATGCAATCCTCAATGTGGGACTCCTCATTTTTGGTGATGATAACGACCGATAATGTGGGCATGTTAATTTTGGGGAATTAAGGATTTTTTAAAAATGGTTTCATTAACCAGATGAGGTGCTCATATGCTCATATGCTCAGATCCAAAAAAGGGGCAAATAGTACTAAAAATCTTCGTGAATCCAGCGCCCAAGTTGAGTGTTGATTCTCTCAGAATAATGCAGTTGATGATCATTTTCCGGGTCACATCCATCACGCTCTTGGGATGCAAAACGTAAATCCTGTCAGCTGAAACGATCAAGTTTAGTTAATTAGGATACTTTTTTTGTAAAAACCGGCTTCAAATGTATTCTTTTGAGTCCTAAAAGAAGATAATTACAGGCTCTTAAGTGCTCCAGTTGGTTCTAAATGGTGGGAGGTGGTTTAGACTTTATCTCATAAACTTCAGATCATCGTCCGATTCATTGTCCTGGTACGCTGCCGATCGTTTGTACTTGTTTGTACTTGTTTGTATTTTTGTACCCTCTGGACTTTTTGAACATAATGCTTAAAAAAGAGTACTTGGGGGATCAGTTGAGACTCAACCAT
>DAIUEA010000278.1:0-3230 GCA_036845365.1 Limnohabitans sp.
TAAGATGCCTGACAAAGAAAATCCTGCTGCACCACCCATAAGAGCAATCAACATAAAAACCAATTCGCCAGCATACATGTTTCCAAATAGTCGCATGCCATGGGAAACTGTTTTAGCAGCAAACTCGATCATTTGCATTACAAAATTAATGGGCCACAGTAAAGGATGCGACCCGAAAGGAGCCGTAAACAACTCATGCAACCATCCCGCCAAACCTTTGATTTTAATGTTGTAGAAAACACAAACAAAAAGGACAGAAGTTGATAAGCCAAGCGTTGTTGATAAATCTGCTGTTGGCACAACCCTTAGAAACGCATGGTGAGCGCTCTCGCCTGAGAGCTCAAAGAAAAAGCCCCAAATTACCGGCAAAAAATCTACTGGCAACAAATCCATTGCGTTCATCAGAAAAATCCAGACGAATACCGTGAGCGCCAAAGGAGCCACCAATGCGCGGCTTTTTTCATTATGGATAATAGCCTTGGATTGGTTGTCAACCAGCTCGAACAGTATTTCAACTGCCGCCTGAAATCGACTGGGGACCCCTGGGGTTACTCTTCGAGCCGCCGACCATAATAATAGTGCGCCCGTTATACCGAGCACCAAAGCCCAAAAAACTGAATCTAAGTTATAAACTGTGAAGTCAATAATGCCTGACATCGGCTTATTTTGCAAATGCGTTAAATGGTGACCAATGTACTCACCTGCTGAAGGAGCGCTCTCTACTGACATATCCATTCTTTAATAATTAGTTTGCCTATTTGAGAAACCGGGGTGCACGCACCGCACGCCACACCACCAAACCCCAAAAACCTTTGAACGTCAGGACCAAACCCACCAAAAGGCCCGGCCAACTTAAATCCTCACCCAACCATCTGGGAGCCAACATGAGAATTGCAATGGACATTGCAATTTTTGCCAACTCCCAAACAAAAAACTTTGCCACAGAAATGCCGATGTTGCCTTGACCAAATTTTGAGCTTAAGCCTCTTACACAAACAACACTTGGCACAAAAACAACCAAAACCCCATACAGACAAGAAATAGCTAGCCCTTTTTGTCCAAAGAAAAACTCATACGCGTATGCCATAGCCACCAAAAGCAGCCCCGTCGCCATCTGCGCAACCAAAAGATCTAACATTCCCGTTTGAGGGTTAAGCCTGCGCCATTTTTCAGCCTCTAGGGCACTTAGCGCGGGGTAAACCTCGTTGTCTTCTTCGCTCCACCCTGAAGGCTCAGGATAAGACTTACGAATCTCATTAGCCATAAACGTGTTCCGGCTTCGCGGACTCTTATCCTGCAGCAAAGCCTGATATTGTAAAGCATATCTCGGTCACGCTTTCAGATATCTTTTATTAACCCGTTAAATCCTAAATAGTTAGGAGTCCTTCACTTTTGTAATCCTAATATATGACTTTACCGTCGTTTAATAAATATTTGCAAAAAGTCGGATAATTGAGTAATGACTTCAACATTTGTTTTCGAACAACCTAATCTCCCATCAACAATCTGCTATTTGAATGGGCTATATTGCCCCATAAACGAGGCAAAGATCAGCGTTTTAGATAGGGGGTTTATTTTTGGTGATGGTGTCTACGAAGTGGTTCCCATTTATTTTGGGAACCCCTTTAGATTTGAGCATCACATGCAAAGACTAGCTCGTTCTTTAAAAGAGTTGAGGATTCTCAACCCTTTTTCCAACCCAGAATGGCTTGAAATCATTAAGGAATTGGTAATGCACTTTGCGAGGAGCTCTGGCCAGGAACTTCATCAAACCAATCAGGTCGTTTACATACAGTTAAGCAGGGGCGTTGCCCCCCGTGACCATATTATGACCAGCGGCGCAAATCCAACAGTCTTTATGATGACAAACGCATTCAAGCCAGTACCAACGCTGTTGCGCCAAACTGGGGTTCACTGTGTAAGCGCACAAGACTTTAGGTGGGAAAAAGCTCATATCAAAAGCACGAGTCTTTTGGGCTCTGTTCTATCAAGACAAATGAGCGCTGACGTTGATGCAGCTGAAACAATCATGTTTAGAGGGAATCACTTAAGCGAGGGAGCCTCAAGTAACGTTTGGATCGTTAAGGATGGTGTCTTGTGCGCACCCCCCAAGGATAATTTAGTATTAGAGGGTATTCGGTATGGTTTGATTGAGGAGATATGCGCAGACATTAATATCCCCTTTGAAATACGCAAAATATCGCGCGAAGAAGTGTTTATTGCTGATGAGGTGTTGCTCTCCTCGGCCACAAAAGAGATTGTTGCAGTCTCAAAGATAGACGACAATCTAGTCGGCCAACACACCTCTCATCCAGGTCAACCTGGCCCCGTTTATCATTTAATTTATGAATCTTATCAAGCTATTATTGAGCGTGCTTGCAACTCACACACTCCTGGCGGATCGACTTCTTAGTTTTAAGCTTTAACACATGTCTACTCTTCCAAAGCAAACTAAAGAAGGCAACGCACAAGCCGCAATATCAGACTCTTTAATTGAGTACCCCAGTCTTTTTCCTATCAAAGTTATGGGTAAAAACGTAGAGGGTTTTTTAGAAGCCATCACACATGTAGCTCACTCATTTGACCCCTCTTTTGACCCCGAAACCATTGAGCTAAGACCCAGTTCAAGCGCACATTACTTGGGCATCACCCTCACCATTCATGCCACGAGCCGAGAGCAGCTGGACGAGCTTTACAGAACCCTCTCGACTCACCCCATGGTCAAAGTTGTACTTTGATGAAAGTCAAATGGCTCGGGACTGTGGACTACATGAGCACTTTCGCTGAAATGCAAAAATTCACACGCTTAAGAAATGAGTCTACCTTTGATGAAATTTGGATGTGCGAACATAACCCTACTTTCACCCAAGGACTTGCTGGAAAAGCAGAGCATATATTAGGTCACACAAATGCCCCTGTTATTCAAACCGATAGAGGAGGGCAAATTACTTTTCACAGTCCTGGCCAAATCATTGCCTATCCACTTATAGATTTAAAAAGGCTTGGCATCTTTGTTAAAGAATATGTTCATAGATTAGAAGAGTCTATTTTAAAAACACTACTATGCTTTCAAATCACCGGCCACCGAGTTCATGGCGCCCCAGGGATTTACATCAATTTAGATTCCCCCTCAGGCCATGAAGTATTAAAGTTGCCACCCGATGCATTAAAAACATCTCCCAACACTGCCTTCAATGGTCTCGGTAAAATAGCTGCACTGGGGATAAAAG
>DAIUEA010000279.1:0-3222 GCA_036845365.1 Limnohabitans sp.
CCCAAAGAGGAGAGTTTGACAATTAAAATTTTGAGTGACGGATGGGTGGCGCTGTAACTCGCAACATTTACCTCTCCAAGCTGCGAGCCCTCAGTCACTAAGTGGGGGTAGCTCAATGCGCTGCGCCCTGAAAAGTAGCATTAGGCTTCACAGCTCGCAGCAAAGTCATCATATCTTTCTCTATCCGCTCTAAGGATTCAGTCGTTTGCCCCTCAAATCTCAGGACAAGAACGGGGGTCGTGTTAGAAGCCCGGATCAATCCAAAGCCGTCACTCCAATCAATTCGTAGTCCATCTACCTCACACAAAATAGGATGATGCTCGGGAGAGGGTAACTTGGAGGATTTAACTTTGTCCAAGATCCCTTGAGTCACAAGGTGGGGCTCCCCTTCTGCACAGGGTACATTCAGCTCAGGGGTAGAAAAGCTCGTGGGCAAGGCAAGCAATACCTCATTTGCATCCAAGCTTTTGCTGAGAATTTCCAATAAACGGGCACCCGCATAGGTGCCGTCGTCAAAGCCGTACCAACGCTCTTTAAAAAATATGTGTCCACTCATCTCACCCCCCAAAGGTGAACCGAGTTTCTTCATTTGCGCCTTTATGAGGGAGTGCCCCGTCTTGAACATCACAGGCTTTCCCCCAAAAGATGAGATAGCTGGGGCAAGTTGCTGGGAGCACTTCACATCAAAGACAATGGAGCCTCCAGGCACCCTACTGAGCACGTCTTTTGAGAAAAGTAACATTTGACGATCTGGATAAATAGTCTGCCCGTCTTTGGTTACAACACCTAAGCGGTCCCCGTCCCCGTCAAAAGCAAGTCCCAGCTCAGCATCGGTATTTGCCAATGTATGAATCAGGTCTTTTAAATTTTCAGGCTTACTCGGGTCGGGATGATGGTTTGGGAAATTGCCATCCACTTCGCTAAATAGTTCAATAACTTCGCATCCCATAGCGCGAAATAAAGCAGGTGCGTAAGCCCCAGCGACGCCGTTACCACAGTCTATTGCGATTTTCATTTTTCGGCTTAACTTTACATCATCCGTGATGCGCAGGCTGTAATCGCTTGCAATGTCCACTATTGACAATTTTCCCCGCGTTGACGCGCTCACAGCGCCTTGTCTCATATGGGAGTAAAGGGAGAGTATTTCATCCCCGTAAATGGCCCTGCCGCCCAGCACCATTTTAAAACCGTTGTAATCCTTTGGATTGTGACTCCCGGTGATCTGAATTCCACTTTTGCAAAGTGTATGGGCTGCAAAGTAAAGCATCGGAGTGGTGACCATACCCACATCAATCACGTCTACTCCACCCTCTAAAAGTCCCTCAATTAAAGCATCCCTTAACAAGGGACCACTCAGGCGACCGTCTCTACCCACTGCAACAACTTTTTGTGAATCCTTTAGAGCCGCATCTGCAAACGCTAAGCCTAATGCTTTAGCCACGTCCGCGTTCAATGAAGTTGGAACAATCCCTCTGATGTCGTAAGCTTTGAAAATAGTTGAATCAATTTGCATTTTATTTGAAGGTATGAATTAATAGTTATGTTGTGAAAGGGTGTGATGCCGCAACGAAGCTAAAAAGCGTAAGCTTAGACGTATGTCACAAAACCTTTAATGGCTTCTAAATTTGTAACAGATTACAAGGTGAATCACCACATGCACCAGCCATTGGGGTGGTGCGCCGCTTTGCGAACTTGAGTGCGCTAACTCAGTCCAACAGGGACTGAGCAAGCTCATTTAAGCGGTGGTGTGGGGTGATAAGTGCGCTCAATATACCAAAGTGATTTTGTCCGGGCAACTCTTCACAAATAGGCACTCTATGCTCCCCCCATGCTTCTTGGATGAGGCGGTTTTGTCGAATAAACTCCGCACTCTCAGACCCTCCCGCTACGCTGATTAATTTGCCGGCACTTGGGGCTGGAAAAAAGGCAGGGCTACAACGCACTGCATCTGAATCTGATAACCTGATTGAGTCTTTCAAAAAGGGTGTCTTGCACAAAGGCGTCAAATCAAAGAGCCCAGAGATTGATAATGCGTTTTTTATCAAATCATGGGGTAGGTCTGCGTTGTATTGGCTCCAGTTACAGGCCATCAACATGGCAGCTAAATGCCCTCCCGCAGAATGTCCCACCACATGTATTTGCCTTGGATCACCGCCCCAATGCTTGATATTTTTATGGACCCAAGCAAGGCACTTCACCATTTGCATCACAATTTGGGGGATAGTAACGTTTGGACATAAGTCGTAGTTGGGTACAACGACGCAGGCACCCATTTCATTAAATGCAGGAGCTACAAACGAGTGATCAGCCTTATCAAGGGATCTCCAGTAACCTCCGTGTATGAACACGATAACAGGGGAATGTGGCGTTTTAGAGGGAAATAAATCCAAGCTCTCCTTGGTGCCCTTGCCGTATGCCACATCCAAAATAGCCTGTTGGTTCAGTCGAGCCTTCTCAGAGTCACTTTGCCAGGCCGAAAAATATTGCGCAAAATTGGGAACCAACGCCCTATTGTTGTACATTTTGTCAAGCCATTGCTCGTCTACTGCAGAGGGTGAGCTAGAAGCAGAGTTGGGAGTTATGTTCATCGGTCTGGTGCGCGAAGTATCTCGACGTTACTCGCGCCGAGTAGGGATAGCCTGACAAGCGACTAGCTTGTCCCTTTTCCGCTGATTGGCTACCTAGGTTGATAGAGGGTCCGTGTCAAATTAACCAGTTACACCATTCTGTGCGTTACGAATAGCGGAGGAAGCGTCACTTGATGCTGTGGGCGGGTTTCCAGTAGGATTTTGAATAACAAGGCCAAGAAGTTTAGCACCGTGCTCGACAGCGATTGAGCCGTAAGAGATATCGCCGTGGACAATCGACTCTTTGTGAAACTCCACCCGCTCTGTGGCATATATGTTTCCCTCAACTTTGCCGGCAACCATGACTCTGTGTGCGGTGATGTCCCCGGACACCTCACCACTAGACCCAATCGCAACCGTTACTTTGTTATCTTTGTTGGTCTCAATGTTACCAACCACTTTGCCATCGATCCTGACGCTGTCAAGCAAGACGAGACGTCCATAGATTTGGGTGGTTTTACCAATAATGGTGTCAAAACGTTCCTGCGTTGTTGTTAGCTTTTTGTCGCGTAATTTTTCAAACATTGAAGACTCCTAGGGGGCTAACAATTTAAACCACTTTAGACGCCAGGTCCAATGGGTAAAACTTGTACAG
>DAIUEA010000280.1:0-3221 GCA_036845365.1 Limnohabitans sp.
GATCTTATTATTACTTTACAAGACAAATCCTTCTTCGTCGCAGACGTGGGCTCTGACAATACGGGCTCTAGGTCTACGGGCAGTAATCATTTAACTGCCAATTTAAACATCAATTCCCCTCTCAAAATGGGAGATCAGTTAGGTCTTAATTTGATCTCCTCTTTGGGCAGCGAATACATCCGCATATCAGAGTCTGTTCCTGTTGGATATTCAGGACTAAAAATGGGGGTGAATGCCTCCGTCCTAAACTACCGGCTGATTACGCAAGATTTCATTGCCCTAAGCGCCAACGGTACCTCCACATCCTTGGGTTTGGAGACGAACTATCCTTTTATTAAATCCAATTCCTCCTTATTAAATCTAGCCTTTAACGTTGACCATAAGCACTTTGTAAACAACTCCCAAGGAGCAGTGGTGTCTGATTATGCCAACTCCCCCTTGACGCTGGGTCTAAGTGGTTACAACTCGGATTCGATTTTAGGGGGCGGTTACGGTGTGGGCAGTTTAAATATCTCTAGTGGGGGCATTAATCTTAATAATTCTCCCGCCGTATACCAGTCTAATGATGCCAATACCACTCAGGTCTCGGGTAGGTATACCAAGGCAAGGTATTTTTTATCGCGCGAGCAAGATCTTCTATCTGGCTTGACTTTTTACACCGCCGTTTCAGGTCAATGGGCCAATAAGAACTTGGACTCTTCAGAGAAGTTTTACTTAGGCGGCGTAAACGGTGTTCGGGCTTATCCAACCAATGAGGCTGGTGGGGCGTTGGGGGAGCTGGCTACCACGGAGCTCAGAGCTCGGGTCTTGGGTAGGTACATAATCGCTGGTTTTTACGACTTCGGTCAAATTTTAATTAATCCGTCCAATAATTTTTCCGCAGCCTCTTCGCTCAACAGCTACGCTTTGAAGGGGGCTGGTTTGTCACTGGGTTACCAAAGCACCACTGGGGCCAGTTTAAAGGCTGTCATTGCAAAGCGAATTGGGAAAAATCCGAACCCTACGTCCAGTGGTAATGACCAAGACGGATCCCTTCAAAGTACGCGCATTTGGCTAAATGCCAACTTGCCGTTCTAGCGCTCGACAACTTTAAAGCGCAGTGCTTCAAAATGAACAATGTCTACAAAGTCATATGGAACGAGGTCTCTAAAACCTTTGTAGCTGTCTCCGAGCTCGTTAAAGGACACGGCGGCGCAAAAAGCGTTCTCACTAGTGGCCCCAGCCCCCAGTTTAAAGTTGATCGTCCTCATTTTTTTATAAAACCCCTTGTAGCTGCTCTCATTTGCATTGGTTTTACCTTTGCGTGCTACGCAGCCCCTGTTGGGGCGGCTTACCCGACTCAAGCCTACACCGCACCTCCCACTCTTCAGTTGCCCACAGGCGCTCAGATCTCCGCGGGTAACGCAACTGTATCGCAGTCGGGCTCAGTGCTTACGATCAACCAAAACAGTGCGAATGCATCAATTAACTGGCAAACTTTTAATGTAGGCTCTGGTGCGAGTGTTAATTTTGTTCAACCCTCCTCCTCAAGTGTTACTCTAAACCGAGTGCTTGACTCTAATCCGAGTCAGATCTACGGAAATATAAACGCCAAGGGAACGGTTTTTCTAGAAAACCCAAACGGTGTTTACTTCTCGCCCACTTCAAGCGTTAGCACAGGGAGTTTTCTTGCAACAACGGCTAGCATCAGCGACGCCGATTTCATGCGCGGAAATTACTCCTTCAGCAGAAACGGCGCTACGGGCAAAATAGTCAATGAGGGAAAAATCACCTCAGCACTAGGTGGATATATCGCCCTTTTAGCACCTCAAGTTATCAACCAAGGTGTCGTTATCGCAAAAGGTGGGACCATCGTTTTGGCGGCGGGTGAGACTTACCAACTCCAGTTTGAAGCCAACAATACCCTGACCAATATCCTAGTCTCACCAAGCACCATTGCCTCCTTTATTGAAAACGGTAATGCTGTTGAGGCCCCGGGTGGACTGATCATCTTATCGGCGCAAGCGGCCAATGCGGTGCAAGGAGGTGTGATAAGAAATACGGGAACCATCGTCGCCGATGGTTTGGTAAATGACGGCGGGGTCATTCGTTTGGTTGCCAGCCGCAGCATCACCAACACGGGCTCCATCAGCGCTAATGCTGCACCCATGAGCGCAGGTAACGGTGGACAGATATCGCTAATTGCAGACTTAAAGAACCCAGAGAGTCAAACCAATGTAGACGGCCTTCTTAGCGCTAAAGGCGGGGATACAGGGGGCAATGGGGGAGTAATTGAGACATCTGCGAGCATGTTGCACGTGGCGGACACGGCTCAAGTTGTAACGAGCGCGCCCATGGGCACGGGCGGCTCGTGGGTACTGGATCCAAATGATTTCACCATTGGCACGGGAGGGGACATCTCAGGGGCTACGCTGTCCAGCAATCTGTCAACCACCAACGTCACCCTTGTGAGCAGCGGGGGGGCAACGGGCACAAGCGGAAACATTACCGTCAACGACCCCATCACTTGGTCAAGCTCGCATAAGCTCACCCTCCAAGCTTACAACGATATTAATATTGACAGCACCATTAACGTAAACGGTGCAGGAGTAGCGGGGGGCTTGCTCAGTTTAGTCTACGGTACAGGTAACGCTTCAGGTTTTTATAACTTTGGTAACTTTAGCTTAAGTAAAACTAGTTTTACGGGCTCCATTAACTTTAGCAATTCGGGAGTTAATCTCTTTAGCACACAAGCCGGCACAGGCTCAGCGATTGCTTACACCGTCATAACTAACCCCTCCACAACGACAGATTCCACGGGCGTCAAGTCAAGTAGTGGCAACTACGCCTTAGGCAATGATTTTAATTTCAGCTCTTCGCGAACAACATCTCCAATCAGCGGGACCTTTACAGGTCAGTTTGAGGGACTAGGTCACAACATCACCGGCTTAAACGGAACGGGTTCAATCGCTTTATTTAGCAATTCAAGCGGCTCTATTCATAATGTGGGCGTGTCAATTACGAACACAGGAATTACAACTAATTCTGCAGGCTTGGTCACGACAAATTCGGGATCTATTACGAACAGCTTTGCAAATGTTCAACTCGCCGTTTCTGGCTCTAACCCAGCTAGCACTGTGGGCGGCCTAGTGGCTAATAATTCGGGTCCGATCAATAACAGCTTTTCCACTGGATCGATATCTGCAGGTCTGGGCTCTACTTTGGGTGGTTTAGTTGCAAAT
>DAIUEA010000281.1:0-3202 GCA_036845365.1 Limnohabitans sp.
CCCTAATCATGGGGGCTATTTCCATGAACCTCCCCAGCATCTTTATACCCGCAGGCCCGATGCTTAGGGGCGATTACAAGGGTCAATTTTTAGGAAGCGGTAGCGATACTTGGAAATATTGGGCCGAGCTCAGGGCAGGCAACATTGATGAGCAAGACTGGCAAGACATTGAGGACGGGATCGCCAGAAGTCCAGGGCACTGCATGACAATGGGTACGGCCTCCACCATGACGAGTGCTGCTGAGGTTCTTGGGCTCACACTACCTGGGGCAGCCTCCATACCTGCCCCTGACTCCAGGCACGCCCAAATGGCAACACTCAGTGGTAAGCGGATTGTTGAGATGGTGTGGGAGGATTTAAAACCCCTTGACATTCTCACAGCAGCGTCATTTGACAACGCAGTGCGCACGGTGCTGGCTTTGGGAGGGTCCACCAACTCCCTGGTCCATTTGGTTGCAATGGCTAAGCGAGCCAGCATTGCTTTGACCATTGACCGCTTTGATGAGTTGGCACAAGACACACCCGTGCTTGCTAACCTCAGGCCAAGCGGGAAATATTTAATGGAAGATTTCTATTACGCAGGCGGCCTTAAAGCGCTTTTATCCAGAGTAAAACACCTACTCGATTTGGATCAGCTCACAGTGAACGCACACACACTGGGGGAGAATTTAGCCAACGCACAGGTGTTTAACGAAGACGTTATAAGACCCTTGAGCAATCCGCTGCTCGCCAGTGGTGGTCTTGCCGTGCTCAGAGGCAATATTGCTCCAAGCGGCGCGGTGATCAAACCAGCCGCCATGGAGCCCCATCTTAGAAAACACACCGGCGCGGCTGTTGTTTTTAAAGATTACAACGATTTATCCAACAGAATTGATTCCCCCAACTTAGAGATCGATAAAAATAGCGTTATTGTTCTTCTAAGTGCAGGCCCCCAAGGTGCACCAGGAATGCCCGAATGGGGACAACTACCCATACCCCAAAAGCTTTTAAAAGAAGGGGTGCGGGATATGCTTCGAATCAGTGATGCGCGCATGAGCGGAACAAGTTACGGGGCTTGCGTGCTGCACGTTACACCGGAATCTCACGTAGGGGGACCTTTGGCGTTTGTGCGAGACGGGGACCTCATTAGCCTGGATGTTGAAGCCCGCAGCCTCAATGTACTGGTCAGCGAAGAGGAGATGCAAAAACGTAAAAACGCTTGGACAGCGCCTGCACCTAAATTTACCAGGGGGTACGGAACACTCTACTTAAAACACATTCAACAAGCGGATAAAGGATGTGATTTCGACTTTTTAGAGCCTGAGAATCTTCAAAACTCAAGCGGTGAGCCTGAGATTCATTGAATCTTTCTTTAATTCAAACCCCTCGACCTTAAAACGTATCAACCAAGTTTATGAAATCCCTACTAACTCCCCAGTTTTCTTTGCCAGAGGATTTAGCGCAGTCGGTGCTTATAGTGAAAGTTTGGATTCCTGGCAGGGGGGCGGTTTTGGGTAAAATGACTCAGGACAGCGTTGTAGATTTGAGCGCCCTGTCCCCCACCTGCAGTGGTTTGCTGGAACTCGGTAACTTGGTTGCTAAAGTTAAGGGGCACAGTGGCCCTGAGCTTTGCAAGACCTCAGATGTACTCACCAACTCTCACTACCGCTACAAAGACCCCAAGCAAGCCCACTTGATGGCGCCTTGTGATCTACAGGCCATCAAGGCCGCTGGCGTGACGTTTGTTCAAAGCATGTTAGAGCGGGTGATCGAGGAGCAAGCGCGTGGGGACGCCTCAAAAGCCCAAAGCGTGAGGCAAGCAGTCACTGCGGTTATTGGGGAGAACTTATCTAAAGTTATTCCAGGCTCGCCCGAGGCTTTGGCGCTCAAAGAGGTCTTGATTAAAGAGGGAGTATGGTCCCAGTACCTTGAAGTGGGTATTGGTGTGGATGCGGAGATTTTCACCAAGTCTCAGCCCATGAGCGCAGTAGGCACCGGGGCGGAGATAGGCATACACCCGAAAAGCGCTTGGAACAATCCTGAGCCTGAGATTGTTCTTGCAATCAACAGTTTGGGGGAGTGCGTGGGGGCGAGTTTAGGTAATGATGTCAACTTGAGAGATTTTGAGGGGCGCAGTGCGCTTTTGCTTGGCAAGGCAAAAGACAACAACGGTTCTTGCGCAATAGGTCCTTGTATCAGGCTCTTTGATGATCAATTCAGCATTGACGATATTCGCAACTGTGAGCTTGAGCTCGAGATCAGAGGTGAGGACGGATTTATTTTAAAAGGCTCAAGCGCATTGTCCAAAATAAGCAGAGACCCCCTTGATTTGGTATCACAAACTTTAAATGACTGCCACCAGTACCCGGATGGCTTTATGCTTTTTCTTGGAACGATGTTTGCGCCCACACAAGACAGACCCAAGGATGAGGGCTCCTTGCAAGGGCACTCTGAGAGTTTGGCCTCCTCTGAAAAGGAGTCATCGGGGGAGGGTTTTACGCATAAGATTGGGGACCAAGTCAGAATCTATACACCCCGTCTTGGTACGCTCATCAACAGAGTCAACCAAAGCAACCAGATACCTCCTTGGACCTACGGCGTGAGTGCTTTGATGAAAGACATTTACGCGTTTAAGAATTAACTCTCACCCTACCACTGGCAACTAAATCGGTAATCCAACTAAATCGTGCCCCTGAGTGGCGACGATTTGTACCTTGGTGAACTCGCCTACTTTCAGAGTTTTACTAATCTTTTGTGGGGGCAGCAAATGAACTACACCGTCAATCTCAGGCGCATCTGCATAGGTGCGCCCCAGGCCGCCTTGCCGACCCATTGCCAAGGCTTTGTCAACTAGCACTTGCATGGTGCTGCCCACTCTTTTTTGCAGCTTAGAAACTGATATTTCTTCTGCAACTTTCATAAAACGATCTCGACGCTCCTGTCTTTGGTCCTGATCAAGCATGCCGGGTAACTCGTTGGCTGCGGCTCCGCTGACCGGGCTGTAGGCAAAACATCCCACACGGTCCAGTTGAGCTTCTTTGAGGAAATCTAGTAAATGCGTAAACTCCTCTTCTGTTTCGCCTGGAAAACCAGCGATAAAGGTGCTTCGGATGACTATCTCGGGACAAAGTTTGCGCCAAGCAAGGATTCTCTCAAGATTGCGCTCCCCGCTGGCAGGACGCTTCATTCGCTTTAAAACATCTGGGTGACTGTGCTGAAAGGG
>DAIUEA010000282.1:0-3184 GCA_036845365.1 Limnohabitans sp.
GTGCTGCGCACCAACAGACATTTGAAGTTGAGTGCGAGATCCTTGATTTAAAAATCTGCCAACGCGGCGTGGGCGAATCAAAACGGGCGGGCGAGCAATCTGCCGCCAAGGCTATGTTAGAGTTACTGAGCAAACAGGGTTGAAGGCTTGTCTATCGAAATATCACTTTCGCTCACGCACTTGGATAGTTACGAGTACTATAAAACCTTGAAAAAATTAAAAAATAAAATAATAAATGACCGATAACGCCTCTTCAACTGGTGATAAAAAACCAAAAGTTCAAAAGAAAAAAACTGAGCGAAGTAAGCCCGCTGCTGACTTGTCTGAGATACCCACAGCTCTTGCGCAAGTGACGCCCGAGCACGAAGAGCAAGAAATCTTGAATGTTGACAAAGACACACTCACTCAAATGTTGCAAGCAGCCATTGGACCCACCAATGCGTTGCACCGTTGTGGAACGCTTGCGATAGTTGGCAAGCCTAACGTGGGTAAATCAACTCTTTTGAATGCCTTAGTCGGTCAGAAAATAAGCATTACGTCTAGAAAAGCCCAAACTACGCGTCACCGAATTACGGGTATCAAAACTCAAGGGGACGCTCAATTTGTGTTTGTGGATACGCCGGGGTTTCAAACTCGGCACTCCAACGCCCTTAACCGCTCACTCAACAAAACTGTTGCGGGTGCAGTAAGTGGCGTGGACTTGATTCTCTTTGTAGTCCAGTCGGGTGCCTTCTCCTTAGCTGATGCAAAAGTGCTTGATCTGTTGGGAACTCATACACCTATCATTTTAATTGCCAACAAATTAGACATGATTCACAGGCGAGCGGAGTTGGCGCCTTGGCTCCAAGATATGCAAAAAAGGGGCACTTTTATTGAGACGGTGCCCATGTCTGCTAAAAACGCAAAGGACGTTGAGAGGCTTCTCACCGTTTGCTCTAAGTACCTCCCTCAGCAAGAGTGGTGGTACGCTCCAGATGAGCTCACCGACAGGAGTGAGCGATTTTTGGCAAGCGAAATAATCAGAGAGAAACTGTTTAGGCTAACCGGGGATGAATTGCCCTACACCTCCACAGTCATCATTGATACCTTCACAGAGGAGCCTGGCAGAACGGTCTCCCGTATGGTGCGAATAGCAGCCACCATCGTGGTCGAGCGCGACGGGCACAAATCAATGGTCATAGGTGAGAGTGGGGACCGGTTAAAGAGAATAGGATCTGAGGCACGTCAAGAGCTTGAACACTTAATGGATGCAAAAGTGTTCCTAGAAATTTGGGTCAAAGTGCGCTCTGGATGGGCGGACGATGAGGCGCGGGTGCGCAGTTTTGGTTACGAATAAGAAATCCACGCTCAGTCGGGTCGTAGACCAGAGGGCCTACGTGCTTCAAACTTTTGATTGGAGTGAGACGAGTTTAATTGTAGAGGTGCTCACCCAAAATTATGGACGCACCACACTCGTTGCTAAGGGGGCTAAGCGTCCGAGCTCTAATTTTCGCCCCGTACTTCTCCCCCTTCAAATCATAAAGTTAACGTACGCTGGGGACGCGGATATTAAAACTTTAAAGTCCGCGGCTTGGGGCGGCGGCACAGTCATGCCAAAAGCAGAGTCCTTGTTATCGGGCTTGTATTTGAATGAGCTTGTGTTACGGATGCTTGCAAGGGATGATCCTCATCCAGAGCTTTTTGAGATTTATTCGCAGGTCGTGCAGATACTTGCGACTCAAGATGACATTGTCAAAGTCCCTGCGTTAAGAAGCTTTGAGTTGCTTTTGTTAAAAGACCTAGGTTGGTTGCCAGACTTTACGCGGCAATCCCTAACGCTTCAGCTCCTAAAGGAGGGGCAAGTTTACACTTGGATTCCTGAGGTAGGGCTTCGCGAGCAAGAGGGTACAGAGCTCATGGGTTTACCGGGCAAATGTTGGATACAACTACAGGAATCCTTAAACGCGGTGCACCCTCTTAGCTCAGTGATTCGGGTGTGTGCTGAGTTTGCACCCGCTCACAGGCAGTGTTTACAGGCGCAGTTGCGCGCTGTTCTACACTATCACTGTGGCGTCACTAAACTCAGGACCCGTCAGTTCATGATGGATGTTCAAGCTATTCAATAGAGATTTTGTACGCCTAAAAACAAAGATTAAACAAAGACTCAATTCACATTAAATTAGCACCTCCCCTCCTATGACCGCACTATCTGTTAATTTAAATAAAGTCGCAACCCTTCGCAACACAAGGAATTTATCTATTCCAAGCGTCACCAAAGCGGCGCTCATTTGCATCAAAGCGGGGGCCCACGGCATAACGGTCCACCCCAGACCTGATGAGCGTCACATAAGGGCGCATGATGTGCGTGAGTTGTCTGAAATTGTTAAGGCCAGTGAGCATATTGAGTTCAACATTGAGGGTAACCCCTTTCATAATTTAATGCCCTTTGTGCGTGAAATAAAACCGGATCAAGTGACTTTTGTGCCTGATTCTGAGGGCCAACTAACCAGTGATCACGGGTGGCGCTTTCCCCATGATTTAGAGCGATTGCGCCCCATTGTCAATGAGGCTTTGAGCTTAGGGGTACGGGTAAGTTTGTTTATGGACGCTGAACCGGATCAAATGCATTTTGTCAAAGAGCTGGGTGCCCAAAGGGTCGAGTTGTACACGGAGCCTTATGCTGCCGCGTTTTTGAGCTCCCAAAGAGCCAGTGTGCTGCAAGCCTTTATCGCAACTGCACAAAAGGCCAGCGAGATAGGTCTAGGTGTGAATGCGGGGCATGATTTAAACCAAGCCAATCTAACCCCCTTGCTTCGCGCTATCCCACAGATTGAGGAGGTATCGATTGGGCACGCTTTGATTGCAGACGCTTTAGAAAGCGGCTACGAAGGGGCTGTGAAAGCGTACTTGATGTGCATTCAAGCCGCTAGGGGAGGAGCGAATTGATTTACGGAGTGGGCACTGATGTGTGTGATATTCGCAGAATATCTAAAGCCCTGGAGCGGCATGGGGAGCGTTTTGCATTAAAAATTTTATCCCCGTCTGAGATGAAAACTTTTCGCGAGCGCAGCGCACGGTTTCCTGAGCGAGGAGTTCGTTTTTTGGCAACTCGTTTTTCAGCTAAGGAGGCTTTTAGCAAAGCCGTTGGACTGGGTATGCGAATGCCAATGTGGTGGACTCGATGCGAAGTGGTAAAGCTTAGCAA
>DAIUEA010000283.1:0-3173 GCA_036845365.1 Limnohabitans sp.
GCAGAGGACGCACCTGAGCCGTCTTGGAGGTGCGCGCCTTTGGAGCTCTCGTTATGTGAGTCGTTGGGGTTAAGGTTAGGGTTTGCGCTTGAATTATCAAAATTATTAGATTGAAGTGCACCGCCTGGGCGCCCAGTCTGAGTTGTATAAAAGGCGCCAGAGGGGGCACCTTCACTCTTAACGATCCTGACTTTGCCCTCTGCTTCAGTGATTTCAAGTTCAGAAATGTTCGATTCCGATACCAAATCAATCAAAGTTTTGAGTTTTCTCAAATCCATAAAATTACGCTCAATTTTTTGTTGAAGATGAAGTATTTTCTACTATTTTCGGCGATAAACCTAATTTCTCGTGAGTTTTTACGTTTTAAGAAAGCGAATTGAGCTCATCTGGCTTTAATTTACCTATTTTTTTGATTAAGATGGACTCATCAGCTCTTAAAATGAGCGTAAACGGCAAAGAGCTCACATCATCTCCTAGGGCAACACTCAGCTCTGTGCCTCCCAGCCCTGCCAATAAAACCGGATAGCTAACGAGGTGGAGGTTTAAAAAACTCTTTACTTTACTGGGCTGATCAATGGCAAGTCCAACCACTTGCCAGCCTTTAGAGACATTTTCCTTATAAAAGCGATCAATTAAAGGCATTTCCTCCACACAAGGTGCGCACCAAGTTGCCCAAAAATTAATAATCAAAGGCCTGCCCCTAAACTGTTTCCAATCCACGTCCTCTCCACTGGGGTGTTTAAAGCTGGAGTTCCACAGGGGGCTTAAATCAACTGGGGTGGTTTTAGAAGAGCCGTATTTAAGCCAAGAGGCCAGTGCGCCTGCCAACAAAGCGCCACTTGCTACTGCGCCTAAGATCAGTCTACGGTTTGGCTTGACGAGTTGGGGACTCTGTAAAGGGGGAGTTTCAGAGGGAGTTTGAGAGGGAGTTTTCGGCGGAGTGTTCATGATTTGATTTTTTATCTTTATTTGATGGATATTTTGGTCGCGGGGGAGTTAAAAAGAATTCACAAAAAGAGTCAACTCCGAAGAAGCAGTAGCTTAAGCGCTTTTAAAGAACCAATGGGAGCTGTAGGGGCCTGTGGCTGATTAGGCTGATTAGGCAAAGTAGACAAAGTGCCAAGATGAGGGGGCAACGCATCCAAAGAGCTCCTATTTTGAAGACCCGCATCCCTACTCGACTTTTGCTTTTGATCCGACACCAGCGCTCCCCTAAGATCGTCGTGGTCGTAAATCATTAAGTGCAGACCAATCTCCTCTTGGAGTCCCTCACAAAATGTTGAAATACTCAGGGCATCTACCAACTCGCCCTTAAAGCCGTTCACAGTGTGAACTTCAAACTTAACCCCTTGGTTGATCAACTCAATTTCGGCCTCTTTGGAGTCATCGCAAAAAAGTTGAATGTAAATATCACTCAAACGGGTTGCAGTGCCCCTCCAAACCGCACCGCTTAAGTGGGGCCTGAAATGCTCCAAGCGCTGCATCCACTCTAAGGCTTTTGCTCTAAGAGCGGCCAACTCCAAGGGCTGAGTATCGGGGCAAAAAATACTGATGTAAATCCTTACCTCTTGCTCCAACAGCTCGTTGGATGGCATGGGGGCTTTGTTAGGAGGCAGGCCCATATCTTTAACAGCTCTGCGCTTTGCAGCGCCGTAATCCAACCCCTCCTCCACAATTAGTCTTGCCGCTTGGGCGGCAATCTCTTGACTTAATTCTTGCATACTCAGATTGTGCCCGCATTTCTAAAGCTCTAATAGGACCAGATACCAAGTGCCCCTACAATTTAGCCATGCACATACACATACTCGGCATTTGCGGTACCTTTATGGGTGGCCTTGCAGCCCTCGCAAGCCAAGCGGGCCATAAAGTCACGGGCTGCGACGCAAGCGTCTATCCCCCCATGAGTGATCAACTCCGCGCGCTTGGCATCGATCTCATAGAAGGTTACTCAGACGATCAACTCAGCTTAAAGCCTGACATGTGGGTGATAGGAAACGTGATCTCAAGAGTGCACCTAAGTCCACTTAGCCCTAAATTTCCTTTGATGGAGGCCATTTTAGAGAAGGGCTTGCCTTACACGAGTGGGCCTCAGTGGCTGAGCGAACACATACTGCACACCCAAGCCCGCCCGCATCACGTCATCGCAGTTGCAGGCACACACGGAAAAACAACGACTACAGCCATGCTGACCTGGATCTTAGAGTGTGCAGGCCTCAAGCCAGGATTTTTGGTGGGAGGCGTTCCCCTTAATTTCAATTTATCTGCTCGCATGAGTGAGCAATCAGGACACAAAAACTCAAACAAATTACCCCCCTTTGTCATCGAGGCGGATGAGTATGACACCGCGTTTTTTGACAAACGCAGTAAGTTCGTTCACTACAAACCACGCACCGCGATACTCAATAATTTAGAGTTCGATCACGCCGATATATTCGATAACCTAGCGGCTATCGAACGACAGTTTCACCACTTGGTCAGAACGGTACCGCGCACCGGGCAGGTGGTGGTTAATGCGTGTCAAAAGAGTTTAGATCGAGTTTTAGAGATGGGCGTGTGGAGCGGGGTGACACGCTTTGGTCCCCACCCAAGCGCCAATTGGCGGGCAAACGGAGAACCCCACTCCTTTGAAGTATCGTTGGATGAGCGGATTGTTGCAAAGCTTAATTGGTCTTTGAGCGGCGTCCATAACCAAATGAACGCTCTAGCCAGCATCGCCGCTGCAAATCACTACGGCGTAGAGCCCGAGATGGCCGCGCAGGCCCTGCAAAGTTTCAATAACGTCAAAAGACGCATGGAGGTCAAAGGCGTAGTGGCTGGGGTAAATGGTGAGTTGGGTCAGCAGCCAGACTCGCTCATCACGGTATACGACGATTTTGCACACCACCCCACTGCCATTCAAACCACCCTTGAAGGTCTTAGACAAAGAGTGGGATCAGGTAGGAGAATTTTGGCGGTCTTTGAGGCTCGCTCTAACACCATGAAACTGGGCTCAATGAACTCTTTATTGCCCCAAAGCCTTGAAGCGGCAGACCTCTCACTGTGTCACTCTCAGGGGCTGGAGTGGAGCCCCGCACAAGCACTAAAACCTCTAGGCGGGCGGGCTATTGTTTGCTCCACACTGGAAGAACTGGTCGAGCAAGTCTGCTCTCACGCCAGGGCTGGGGACCACATTT
>DAIUEA010000284.1:0-3170 GCA_036845365.1 Limnohabitans sp.
CCCCCTCCCCAGGTGAGGGAGCTGCGGCCTCTATGAACTACCCCCCCCTAGAGCCGTCCTCGCGTTAAGAAAAAGTTAAATAAATGAACTCTACTAAAAAAATAGCCGTTGCACTGACAGGCGCGAGTGGTCGAATGGGCCGGATGTTGATAGAAATAATTTTGCAGTCCAGTGACCTGCAACTGGTGGGTGCTATAGATCTTCCCTCCAGTCCTGTGATTGGTAACGATGCAACTGGATTCTTGGGTAAAGCAAGTGGTGTGAGTGTAGTTGCCGACCCATTGCATGCGCTAGAACATGCGGATGTGCTGATTGACTTTACCCGTCCTGAGGGGACGATGGAGTATTTGTCGGTTTGCAACAAACTTGGCGTAAAAATGGTGATTGGAACCACTGGATTTACAGCTCAACAAAAACTCGATATCCAAGGGGTATCTAAAAACATTTCTATCGTCATGGCCCCCAACATGAGTGTGGGGGTTAATGTGACGCTAAAGCTTTTAGAGGTCGCAGCCAAAGCGCTTTCATCCGACTATGACACAGAGATTATCGAGGCGCACCATCATCACAAAGTGGATGCGCCCTCTGGGACTGCGTTGAAAATGGGGGAAGTAATTGCGCACGCACAAAACAAAGACCTCAGCGAATGCGCAGTTTACGCACGTGAGGGGCATACGGGGCCAAGAAAGCCTGGGACGATAGGATTTGCAACAGTAAGAGCCGGTGACATTGTGGGAGATCACACGGTTTTGTTTGCCGGCGAGGGGGAGAGAATTGAGATTACCCACCGCTCCTCTAGTAGATCCAACTATGCCCAGGGCAGCGTGAGGGCTGTTCGGTTTTTAAGGGATAAAGACAACGGTTTATTTGATATGTTCGATGTTTTGAAATTGAGGTAATTTTCGGTCGAGTTAGCTCCGACCTGCTAAATTGCACCTGCAAAGCCTCTAAGAAGCAGGCTTTTTGTTTTTTTGATTTTTTGTACGTTTATATTCTATGCAAGACAAATACAACCCATCAGAGATAGAGATGGCGGTGCAAAGCATCTGGGGTCAAAAAGATGCTTACCGAGTGATTGAGGACCCCTCAAAGAAGAAATATTACGCCTGCTCAATGCTTCCCTACCCCAGCGGCAAGTTGCACATGGGGCATGTCAGAAACTATACGATCAATGATATGTTGACCCGTCATTTGAGGATGAACGGGTACAACGTTTTGATGCCAATGGGTTGGGATGCATTTGGACTGCCTGCTGAGAATGCGGCTTTAAAAAACAACGTACCTCCAGCCAAATGGACATACGAGAACATCGCTTACATGAAAAAGCAGATGAAAGCGATGGGCCTGGCGATTGATTGGTCTAGAGAGATTGCGACATGTGATCCCTCTTATTACAAGTGGAATCAGTGGCTTTTCTTGAAAATGTTGGAAAAAGGCATTGCCTACAGGAAGACGCAAACGGTCAACTGGGACCCGGTTGATAAAACTGTGCTGGCTAATGAACAAGTGATTGATGGTCGAGGATGGAGGACGGGTGCTGTTGTTGAAAAAAGAGAAATACCTGGGTATTACTTAAAAATCAGTGACTATGCGCCCGAACTCTTGGAGCATGTTCAGCACAAGTTGCCGGGCTGGCCTGATAAGGTCAGGCTGATGCAAGAAAACTGGATTGGAAAGTCCGAGGGGGTGCGCTTTGCCTTCACGCATGATATAAAAAATCAGCAGGGCCATCTATTAAATGATGGCCGGATGTACGTATTTACGACTCGTGCAGATACGCTAATGGGGGTTACTTTTGTGGCCGTTGCCCCTGAGCACCCTTTAGCCGAGTATGCGGCGCAAAGGGACGTGAAAACTGCTGAATTCATTGCTCGCTGCCAGCAAGGGGGGACGACAGAGGCGGAGCTGGCGGTGAAGGAAAAAGAAGGTATCAACACGGGCCTATTTGTCAGGCATCCCCTCACCCAAGAGAGCGTGCCTGTATGGGTTGGTAACTATGTACTGATGACCTACGGCGACGGCGCAGTGATGGGCGTGCCTGCGCACGATGAGCGTGACTTTGCTTTCGCCGTTAAGTACAGCCTGCCCATCAAAGATGTGGTGGGCGTGCAGGGCAAGGAGTTTGATGAGACGCAGTGGTGTGAGTGGTACGCAGATAAAGGCGCTGGAGTGTCAAAGAACTCAGGCCGGTTTAACGGATTAAGCTTTGAGGACTGCGTGGACAAGGTTGCTAAAGAGTTGGAGTCTTTAGGGCTTGGGGAGAAAAAAATAACATGGAGACTCAGGGACTGGGGCATAAGTCGACAGCGGTACTGGGGCACACCCATTCCAATCATCCACTGTGATGACTGTGGCGCTGTACCCGTGCCAGAGAAAGACTTGCCGGTGTTGTTGCCTCAAGATTTAGTGCCTGATGGGTCTGGTAACCCTTTAAATAAATGTGAATCTTTTTTAAGGGTTGCTTGCCCGTGCTGCGCAAAACCAGCCAAGCGCGAGACCGATACGATGGATACATTTGTGGACTCATCTTGGTATTTCATGCGCTACTGCGACCCAACCAATGAGGACAAAATGGTCGACCAAGGGGCGGCGTATTGGATGCCCATGGATCAATACATAGGGGGTATCGAGCACGCCATTTTGCATCTCTTGTACGCGCGGTTTTGGACCAAGGTAATGCGAGATTTGGGGTGCGTTCAAGTTGACGAGCCTTTTACAAAACTGTTGACTCAGGGAATGGTGCTCAACCACATTTACTCAAGGCCGAGTGAGAAAGGCGGGGTGGAGTACTTTTGGCCCAATGAGGTGGAGAATGTATTTGACGATCAGGGGCGAGTTACGCACGCCGTTTTGATTGCCCCGAAGGACGCATTGCCTGCTGGCACGCCTATCAATTATGAGGGTGTGGGCACGATGAGTAAGTCTAAAAATAACGGAGTCGATCCACAGGTCCTGATTGAAAAGTTTGGTGCTGATACAGCCCGTTTGTACACTATGTTTACCGCCCCTCCCGAGGCCACATTAGAGTGGAATGATGATGCCGTGGAGGGGAGCTTTAGATTCCTTAGGCGAGTATGGTCATTTGCGTTTCAACACCAAAGTGGATTGCTGGGTTTTGTAAGTGAGAATCAATCTTTGAGCGCGGCTAATCCGGCGAATGCAGCCGGTTT
>DAIUEA010000285.1:0-3149 GCA_036845365.1 Limnohabitans sp.
ATTGAGGAGGGGCGTATTGCAAAAATCATTCCTTCGTCAGAGGTTTTGAACACTCCTTGAACTTCGCCTAATCTGTGCCCCCCTTGATTAAGCTTGATTAGGCTTGATTTGAGTTTGAGTTAGTTTCAGCCTGAGGGTGCTTAACAGGCAAAACGATCTTAAAGCAAGTGCCTTCGCCGACGACGCTCGTAAGTTGTAGCTCTCCCCCGTGCTTTTGGATGATGCCGTGTGAAACTGACAAACCGAGGCCCGTGCCCACACCCACCCCTTTGGTGGTAAAGAATGGATCAAAAATCTTACCTATATTTTCCTGAGAAATACCAGTCCCCTTGTCTTGCACCTCAATCACTACAAAACTGGGATCTAGAGGAGCAAGCGAATCTAGTTCTTGACGTTGTGCTTGCATCTTTAGGGAGTCATCTCGGTTTAGAACATAAGTTCTTATCGTAATCAGCCCCCTTGAGCCTGGCTTGGTTGCTTGGGAGGCATTTACTATTAAATTCAATATAACTTGATTGATCTGAGAGGGCATGCACTCCACAAGGGGTATATCCCCAAGTTCTAGGACAACGTCTGCAGAGTACTTGACCTCGTTGCTAACTATATTCAGCGTAGATTTGATTGCTTGATGAAGATCACTCGCCTCAAAACGAGAGGGCGTGTCGGCACGGGCAAAGTTTTTTAAATCTTGGATGATATTTTTAACCCTCAAAATACCCTCTTGAGTCTCTTTGATCAATTCGTGAGAATCTTCCATTATGAAGTCTAAGTTTATGGACTTCGTTAATTGTTGAATATCCTCAAAATCCTCGGCAAAGTTGTGAGAATCCGTGCCCGCTTTAGGGTCTTTGTCCTCACTATCACCCTTAATCAGTACGGCCTTGTTTTTGATCAAATCAAACTTTGCTTTGTACAGCTTAATCACAGTCTCAAATTGCTCGAAATATTTCTTCATCGTGTTGATATTTGATCCAACATATCCAATTGGATTGTTGATCTCATGGGCAACACCTGCAGACAGTTGCCCGATTGCGGCGAGCTTTTCCGATTGAGTCAGGCGGTTAGCGAATTCAAGTTTTTGTTGATTCGCTTGCTCAGCCTCTAAGTTGGAGAGTTTGAGCGTTTCGTTAAGTCCACGCGCTTTAAGAATCATGTAGATTGAGGCGGCCGTGAAGGCAATGATTAGTAAAGTTAGGGTGAATCCAAAGGTGAGGTAGGTTGACTTATTTGCAGAATATTCCTTCAATGCCTCCGTCTCCTCAATACCTACCAAGACCAGCAAGGGTTGGTCTGCAATACGCTCGAAGGCGTAAAGTCTTTTGACCCCATCAAAAATTTGATCCGAACTCTTAAATCCCAGTAATTCTTCTCTAATTTGTTGATCTAATTTGATTTGCGATATTGAGCCGTCTATTGAGGAGACATTACCAGTTTCTATGGTTCTTACATAGCCGTCAGTGTCGACAAGCGCGATGAGACCATTGGTGCCGAGATCAATTTTTTTATAAAAGTTCAGAAAGTAAAGTGGGTCAAAGGACACCACAGCCACACCGTTGAAGCTTCCATCGCTCGTATTAATGCGACGGGTTAGTTGAAGGGACCAGCGCTTGCTTACGCGTCCCAAAACCGGTTTACTTACATAGATATTGAAAGGGTAGGTTTGTTTGTGGATTTTAAAATGCTCACGATCCGATAGATCAACTTTCTTTTGTCCTATGACGTTTGAATAAGAGTAAATTCCGTCCTTATCAATCACTCCTACTTGATTGAAAAACTTCATGTCCAAAACTCCGTTTTGGAAATAATCGTTGAGTGTTTTGTAGTCTACTTTGTCACTTTTTTCGTAATTGAATTTAATGATCCTTAGCAACTCATCTGAAATCGCCAAAGACGATTCTGTGTGCTCTTTAAAACTGCGTACGATATTTTGAAGGTTTGACCTTGAGCCGTCTAAGATTAGTTTGTAGTCAAACTCTAGTTTTAAATAAATAAAAACCCAAACGACTGCAATTAAGAAAAAACCCACAGAGCTAAAGACGACTGCCGTGAGATTTTTTCTGACGCTGGTAACGATGGTTTTGATCAAATTCATTATTACCCTTTGCCCTCAGTTTGACGCAAATACTTTCAAATATCCATTAATGTATTAGGATTTGTTAAGGAAACCCAAGTGAAGGTCTCAATTAGGTCGATGAAATTAAGATTTTTTAAGGATAAATGGTGATAGTAACTATCTTTGCCTGTGCTTTAGCGCACGTTCGACCTCGCGTTTGCCCTCGCGGTCCTTGATGGTGTCTCGTTTGTCATGCTCAGCTTTACCCTTTGCAAGAGCAATTTCGCATTTAACTTTGCCGTTCTTCCAGTGCAGGTTGATTGGGACCAGGGTGTACCCTTTTTGCTCTACTTTACCGATCAGTCGCCCTATTTCCTCCTTGTGCATTAACAGCTTTTTAGTTCTCGCCGCCTCTGGGTTGACGTGGGTTGAGGCGGTTTTAAGTGGGTTGATTAAACAACCTATAAGAAAAAGCTCACCCGCACGAACAACAACGTACCCATCAGTGAGCTGTACTTTACCCTCTCTTACGGCCTTGATTTCCCAGCCCTGCAAAACCATGCCAGCCTCAAACCGCTCCTCAAAGAAGTAATTAAATTGTGCCTTTTTGTTCTCGGCTATTTTTGCGGGTAGTTGTTTTTTAGGGGTTGCCATATCATTCAGTTGGTATCGCCAAAAGGATATCTACAATCGATAGGTTACAGTTTGACGAATCTACTATTGTATGAAAACAATTCACAAGTCTGTCATGATATGGTTCAGCAGCGAAGAAATGTTCGCTTTGGTAGCTGATGTGCCCAAATACCCCGAGTTTTTGCCCTGGTGTGAATCAGGCCAAGTTGAACAAACACATGAGGACGGCGTAAGCGCCAAAATAGGCATGTCTTTGGCTGGTTTTAAAAAATCGTTCACCACCCGCAATCAACACATCGCGGGTCGGCAAATAAAGGTCAATTTACTAGACGGTCCCTTCAAGCACCTTGACGGACTGTGGAACTTTATTCCATTGGGGGAGGAGCGGGCTTGTAGAGTTGAGCTGACCTTAAACTACTCATTCGATAGCGTTTTTGGAGCCTTAGTGGGCCCCATATTCGAC
>DAIUEA010000286.1:0-3139 GCA_036845365.1 Limnohabitans sp.
CTTTGGTACTGTGCACTCAGCATAAGCATAGAGTAATTTAGCGCCGTGTTTAATGATTCCGCCGTACTCCTGGGAAGTCCCGGGCATAAAACCAGGCACATCCACAAACGTAATCACTGGAATGTTGAAGGCATCACAAAAGCGCACAAACCGAGCAGCTTTGATGCTGCTTTTGATATCCAGACAACCAGCTAGCACCATGGGCTGATTTGCCACGATGCCAACTGATTGACCCGCCATGCGCGCAAATCCAACAATAATGTTTTTTGCATACTCGGGTTGAATCTCAAAGAAGTCCCCGTCGTCTACCGTCTTTAAGATCAACTCCATCATGTCGTAGGGCTTGTTTGGATTCTCCGGCACTAACGTGTCTAAACTCAAATCCATGCGGTCCTTGGGGTCCCCGCTGTCGCGAAGTGGGGGAATATCCCTGTTATTGAGGGGCAGGTAGTTGTATAAGCGGCGAAGCATTAAGAGGGCTTCAATGTCGTTCTCAAAGGCTCTATCGGCTACACCGCTAAGCGTTGTGTGAGTGACTGATCCACCCAGCTCTTCAGCAGTCACTTCTTCGTGCGTCACAGTCTTTACCACCTCGGGTCCGGTGACGAACATGTAGGAAGTGTCTTTGACCATAAAGATGAAGTCTGTCATGGCGGGGGAGTAAACGGCCCCCCCCGCGCACGGCCCCATGACCATGCTTATTTGGGGAATCACTCCGCTTGCGAGTACATTTTTTTGAAAAATATCCGCGTACCCACCAAGTGAGGCCACCCCTTCTTGGATCCTTGCCCCGCCAGAGTCGTTTATACCAATTACGGGTGCACCCACCTTCATGGCTTGGTCCATAATTTTGCAGATTTTCTCAGCGTGTGCCTCGGACAAAGCACCTCCGAAGACTGTAAAGTCTTGGCTAAAGACAAAGACCAGTCGACCATTGATCATGCCGTACCCGGTGACCACGCCGTCACCAGGAATTTTATTGTCTTGCATACCAAAGTCTGTACAGCGGTGCTCTACAAACATATCCCACTCCTCAAAAGTACCCTCATCCAGCAGCACTTCTATTCGCTCTCTTGCTGAGAGCTTGCCTTTGGCGTGTTGGGAGGCAACCCTGCGCTCGCCCCCGCCTAGACGTGCAGCAGACCTTTTGTCTTCCAGTTGTTGAAGGATATCTTGCATAGTGAGTGACTCCGAAATTAAGTGCTTATAAGTTTAGATATATTTTTGCGCAACGCTTGGCCCAGACTAAGTTGTCTTAGATTGCTCCTTTGTAAGCATGAAGCAACTGGCGCGCAGCAACCGACGGTGCAAGGGTCCCTTTGCTCACAGCGCTCAAAATGCCAGGCAAGAGGAGCTTGACGCTTGGAAACTCTTTAAAGGACCTTTTAAGCTCCTCATCTACCCGCTCCCACATGCCCGATAAAGCTTGCAGTCTTCTTTTCTCCAACCATTGACCACTTTTGTCTCTGGCTTGTTTGTGCGATAAAACGCAATTCCAAAACGCTTCAATTCCTTTTTCCTGAAGTGCGCTAAGTTGCATGACTTTTAACGGCTCAGCCTCTTTTTCTAGCTCGCGCAAAGCGCCGTCTTTGTGAAGCGAGGGTAGAGACGAATGGGCAGCGTGTGAATGATTTTTAGTTGGATTGGAGTGAAATCCGTATAAGCGCATGGCACTGATAATCTGAGCCTGCGCGCGAGTGGCAGCGTTGGGGTCTAGATCGCTTTTGTTGATTAAGACCAAATCTGCCAACTCCATCACACCTTTTTTGATCGCCTGGAGATCGTCCCCTGCGTTGGGCAATTGCATGAGTACAAAAAGATCGGTCATCAATGAAACGGTGGTCTCACTTTGTCCAACGCCCACTGTCTCTACAATCACCACATCGTACCCGGCTGCTTCACAAAGCAAAATGGTTTCCCTTGTTTTCTCAGCCACACCGCCCAGCGTGCCTTTGCTTGGAGAGGGCCTTATAAATGCATGAGGACTTACTGAGAGACGCTCCATACGGGTTTTATCCCCAAGAATGGAGCCCCCAGATACTGTGGAGGACGGATCCACAGCCAGCACAGCCAATTTATGACCTTTTGTGATTAAATAAAGACCAAGTACCTCAATGAATGTACTCTTGCCCACACCGGGCACACCACTAATGCCAATTCGAAGGGATTTACCGGTACTCGGCAAAATACGGGAAATGAGTGCGTCAGCCTGGCTACGGTCAGTTTGCAGGCTCGACTCCAAAAGAGTGATTGACTTTGCAAGAGCTCGCCTTTTTGCGGCCTGCCCTAGAGGAGTATCGCCTGATGCAAGCAACGCCTCAGCTAATTCTTTAGACCCCACTTGAGGACTGAGCCTTTTTAATTTGCACTAAAACATCCCTGGCGCTCGTTGGAATCGGAGTTCCGGGGCCGTAAATCCCTTTGACACCCTTGCTGTACAAGAAGTCATAGTCTTGTTTGGGAATTACTCCCCCAACGAAGACAATGATGTCATCTGCACCCTGTGCTTTTAAGGACTCAATAATTGCTGGAACAAGCGTTTTGTGACCAGCCGCAAGGGTGGAGACACCCACTGCGTGAACATCGTTTTCAATAGCTTGGCGAGCGCACTCCTCGGGTGTTTGGAACAAAGGGCCCATATCCACATCGAAGCCTAAATCGGCAAAGGCTGTAGCAACGATCTTTGCGCCACGGTCGTGCCCGTCTTGGCCAAGTTTTGCGATCATCACCCGGGGTCGACGACCTAAAGTGTCGCCGTATTCTGCTATGTCTTTTTTAAGCGTCTCCCAGGTGTGCATTGAATCGGCTTCTGTGTCGTAAGCAGCAGCGTAAACACCGGTCACCTTTTGCGTATCCGCACGGTGGCGGCCGTAGACCTTCTCTAAAGCATCACTCACCTCACCCACAGTCGCTCTGAGTCGCATCGCTTTGACGGAAAGATCCAGTAGATTACCCTCGCCCGTTTCAGCTGCACGGGTGAGCGCCTCTAAAGAGCGCGCTACTAAAGCGTTATCTCTTTTTGACTTAATACTGGCAAGCATCTTGATCTGCCCGTCCCGAACCCTCACGTTATCTACCTCAAGAAACTCGATTGAATCTTCGGTCTTCAGTTTGTATTTGTTGACGCCCACAATTACAT
>DAIUEA010000287.1:0-3137 GCA_036845365.1 Limnohabitans sp.
TGCATTAATGCCCTTTAGATATGAGAAAACTTTTGCCCAATCTAGCTCTAATCTTAGGGAGTGGCGTTCTTATCCGTTTGAACTTGGCGTCGCAAGTGGAATGCCAAGACCTAACTCCGTGCTTTTGTGGACAAGATTGCTGGTAGACGAGTGTGATTACATAAGCTCAGAGAAAGTCGGAGAGCCCTTAAATGTGGGTTGGGAGCTTTTTGATGATGAGGCGCTTAAAAACTGTGTCAGGCGCGGAGAAACACTCACAGATCGCAACCGAGGTCATTCCATCCATGTAAAAGTTGAGGGACTCAACCCTGCAACGAGTTATTGGTACAGATTCCATTCGGGTAACGCAGTAAGTAGCGTAGGACGAACGAAGACCGCACCAGAGTCAAATGAAAGCGTTAAATCGTTGCGGTTTGCGCTAGCTTCCTGTCAAAACTATGAGGCAGGCGAATACACCGCTTACCAAGATATGCTGGCACAGGATCTGGACTTTGTTTTGTTTGTGGGTGACTATATTTATGAATCAAACACGTCTCGTCCCAACAGCAAGAGAACACATACGGGAGGTGAACCGCAAACCCTTGATCAATACAGAGCTCGCTACGTACAGTACAAAAAAGACCCTCTCCTTCAAGCAGCGCATGCAAAGTATCCTTGGATACTAATTTGGGATGATCATGAGGTGGTCAATGACTATGCAAACGATTTGGATCCAGCCTACTCTGGCACTGAAGCATTTTTAAAGCGTCGCGCTGCAGCGTACCGCGCGTACTTTGAGCATCAGCCCATAGATTTGGGGCCCCAGCTACAAAGCGCCCACGAGTCCTCTATGGACCTAAACGATACTTACAGCTGGGGCCAATTGGCACAGCTGTGGACACTTGACTGTCGTCAATATAGAAGCCATCATGCTTGCTCCTCTCAAGGAAGGGGGGGTGGACGGGTGATTATGAGTTGCGAAGAACTTGAGGACGCAAATCGAACAATGTTTGGCTTCGATCAAGAAGTATGGCTCTCCAAAGGTCTGCAAGACTCCAAGAAACTTTGGAAGTTTGTTGCGCAAACGACTCAGATAAGCTCGACACGGTTATCAACGCCCATTGGGAAACTGACCTATACGGATGCCTGGGATGGGTATCCACTGGCAAGGAGAAGATTCCTAGAGGACCTGCACCGCAGTAAGATCAATAACGTTGTGACACTGGGAGGCGACGTTCACATGAATGTAGCGGCTAATTTAAGGTTGGCACCCAACGATTCTGGCTCCCCCATTGTTGCGAGTGAATTTGTCACGACTTCAATAACTTCGCCGGGGCTAGGCCAAAACACCACGGGTTTGATTAAAGCGAGCAATTCAGACATAGTCCACATGCAATCCGACGAGAGGGGCTACTCCTTGATCACTGTGGATGCGTTGAGAGCGACTTGTGAATTTAGAACCACGCCTCACCCTGTTCAAATTGGCGCAGCATTCAAAGAACAGGCTACATATACAGTTGAGACAGGAAGCCCTGGACCAAAAATTTGGTCAAAGTCAACTTAAGTGCGACTGCATTGATTGATGCGCTGCGCGCTCTACAACAGTTCGCAACCAGCGTTGCGCTTTAGGCGTAAAGGAGTGATGGTGCCAAAGCATGTCAACGTGGACAATGGGTGAATCGAAGGGAAGTTTTTTCATCACAAGTAGGCTCTCAATGCCGGCTACGCTTACGAAATGTCTGGGCAAGACAGTCAATAAATTAGTTTGCATAACAACTCGCCCAGCGGTTGCGAATTGGTTAACTGTTCCAACCACTCTTCTCGTTCTTCCAAGAGCTGCCAACGACTCGTCAATAAACCCAAAGGGTCGTCCGGAAAAACTAACCAATAAATGTCTACAAGAACAAAACGAATCCAACGTTAGCTCTACGCGCGCTAGGGGGTGATCTTTTCTCATGACGCATACATACTCACCATCAAAGAGCCTGGAGTGCTCAAAGCTTACTAGATCACCTGATTGTGCGCGACTTGTAAGGTCAGCGATTGCAGCTGGAAAATAGCCCACCGCCAAGTCTGCCGCCTCTTGCCTAAGCAGCTCGCGTGGATCTCTAGTGGTAAGAGGTACGATTCTCAGAGAAACCCCCGGGGCTTGTTGTTCTAATATTTCTAGTAGGGCCGGTACGATTTCGGCTGCAGTTGCATCAGCCATTGCAACAATAAAAGTGGTGATCGCCTCAGAGGGGTCAAACTCATCAGGATCAAGTGAATTTTGTAGTTGCTTTAAAGATTCCCTAACAATTGGCCATAAAGACTGTGCTCGCGGAGTAGGTTCTAAGGCTTGACCGTTGCGCTTTAGCAACTCATCTCCGAGGGCCTCTCGCAACCGGCGCATGGCGTTGCTAATGGCTGGTTGTGTCAGTGAGAGTTTGTGCGCCGCACGTGTGAGACTGCGCTCAGCCATCACTTCGTCAAAAACGCGCAGTAGGTTTAAGTCGAGAGTTCGAAAATTAATCTTTTTCTGAACTTTTTCGGTCATCATTTTCGTGAATGTGTTGCATCATTAATATAAAGTTGAGTCGCACTGGTGTTAACCCTTAGAATCTTAACATCTTACTAAAATCATACACAAGGAACTCAAATGACTGCATACGCTCACACATCATACCCTACCATTCACCCTGGCGTGCAAAGGTTCACACAGGTTGCAACAAGTGCTAAAAACTTAGCGACTCAACTAGACGCTACACGCAACATAGCGTTAGTTCTGCTGTCAGCAATAGTTTCTACGATTTTGGTTGTTGTAAACCAAGTTATCGATACATACACAGATGGCCACATGCTCGCGGCTTGGATGTTTTTGTGGGTAGTCGCATTTTCCGCTATCGCTCTACTGGCAACGCCCATTAGAAAATCTGTTGCTGCTTTTCGTCCAGCATTTGAACAGTGGAAAATGAACAGAAGAGAGCAAGCAAATGATCAAAAAATGTGGGAGGTCGCTCTTCAAGATCCAAGAGTCATGGCAGAAATTCTGCGTGCAACTTCAGAATAATCAAGCACTCTGACAACTTAAAGAGCCCGTAGGATGTGAACATCCTACGGGCTCTTTGCTGTGCGCCCAGCATGGGCGCACTCCTACGGGTGCAAGTCCCGTCGCAAGT
>DAIUEA010000288.1:0-3137 GCA_036845365.1 Limnohabitans sp.
CTTCAAATAATGCGTACATGAATAGATTCTCCCATGGATGCACAGCTTGCAATCAACGGGGAGGCGATCTGTTTGTAAAAAATTCAGATTAAGTTAATCTTTTCATTAAAAAATCCAATGCAATAGGAGCGTGTTTATCAAAATCTGACATCGCGTGATCGGACCCTTGCACGATGTAGTGTGTTGCACCGCTAAAGAAGGCCACCATCTCTTGCCAATCGAGCACTTCATCTCCTGTGCATGCCATTAAGAGTTGTGGAGTCTCTTGCTTGAGGGCGTTTTTAGGGCTAGGGGGACTCTGGGTTGCCAGCTCCTCTTGGCTGGATCTGCCTTTTTGAAGCTCAGACATGGTGAGCAGTTCATCAATATACTCAGTTTTGAAGTAAAAAGACTCCTCAACACTGTGCCAAACGGTTTGCTCTCCGATGTGCTTTTTAAGGTCTCTCGCCGGGTTGCAGGCGGGGTTAATTAAAACGCTCTTAATCTCCATTTTTTTGGCAATCCAATTTGCGTAAAACCCCCCCAGTGAGGAGCCTACCACTGCGCTTGTTGCGACTGGCCAATCACAGGTGATGCTCAAAATCAGCTCGCCTGCGCTTTTAGGCGATGGGGGCAGTTGGGGGCAAGACCAAATGATTTGGGGAAAGCGGGCCCGAACTGCCTCAGCTAAGTACTGAGCTTTAAATGATTTTGGGGATGAACGAAATCCGTGTAAGTACAAAAGGTGCGTGATCATAGAGTTCACAGAGCGTAGTTTTTTTTGAATAGAGTACTTGTGCTGTTGCTGTTCATCACTCTATTCCAGTGTAGCCAAGTGTAGCCAAGTGCATTTAAGCGTAATCAAGCGTAGTCAAGCGCAATTAAGCCAAGTCAAGCGTGTTTGTTGACGCCTTCATTATTTCTTCCAAGACTGAGCGATAATCCCTAGCCATGGTAACCGAGTTCAATAGACCCAGTTTTTTTTACAGACTCTCCCCCCTCTTAAAGGGATTTGATGGTCCTTTGGCGTTGGCTGTTTTTTTACTGGCTTGTGCGGGTTTGATCACTATTTATTCCTCTGGCTTTGGTGATGGACAGAGATTTTGGGACCAGCTAAGAAACATGGTTCTGGCAACAGTCATCATGTTTTGTGTCGCACAAATTCCTCCTCAAAGGTTGATGACTTTTGCACTCCCCCTTTATACCGTGGGTCTGGCATTCTTGGTTGCAGTTGCGCTTTTCGGGCTTACCAAAAAAGGGGCTCAGCGTTGGCTCAATGTGGGAGTTGTCATTCAGCCCAGTGAGATTTTGAAAATAGCAATGCCCCTTGCGCTGTCGTGGTGGTTTCAAAAAAGAGAGGGTCAGCTTAGACCTTTAGACTTTCTGGTTGCAGGCGTTCTTTTATTTATACCTGTTGCACTGATTATTCGACAGCCCGATTTAGGTACGGCCATTCTTGTGTTGTCCGCTGGTTTATTTGTAATTTTCTTTGCTGGACTGAGCTGGTGGTTTATTATTCCGCCCGTGCTCTTGGGGCTGGTTTGCGTGACGCTGTTGGTGGTTTTCGAGCCCACACTTTGCGCTGAAGGGTTTCGTTGGCCTTTTTTGCACGACTACCAGCAGCAAAGAATCTGCACCCTATTAGATCCGGGGCGAGACCCATTGGGCAAAGGGTTTCACATCATTCAAGGAATGATTGCAATTGGCTCTGGAGGATTTTGGGGCAAAGGCTTTGGTCAAGGAACTCAGGCCCATTTAGACTTCATTCCAGAGAGCACCACGGATTTTGTATTTGCCGCTTACGCTGAAGAATTTGGTTTGTTTGGTAATTTATTGCTCATTGGCGGTTTTATTTTCCTCGTTCTGCGCGGCTTGACAATCGCGCAACAAGGCCCAACTTTGTTTGCACGCTTGCTTGCGGGAAGTATCACACTCATTTTCTTTACCTATGCATTTGTGAATATGGGAATGGTGAGTGGACTCTTACCTGTTGTGGGTGTCCCACTGCCCTTTATCAGCTACGGCGGAACTGCAATGGTGACGCTTGGCTTTGGAATTGGTATTTTGATGTCAGTTGCCAAGGCTAAGCAATTGGTCCAATCCTAATAAATTCGCCAGGAAAAGAGCCAATTAATACGCTTTTGTGACCAAAATAGGGATCAAAATTCCCCTCTGAGTGACGTGTCAATTTTGAAGCCATTACAATAGATTCATGATTTCAAGAGAACCCACCCTAGAACGCTTATCAGTAGCCCGTAAACTGTTGCTCGACCCTTACGGCCTAGATGAGTCACATCTAACCCATGCCCTAGCGCAAATCAGGACTCACCAAGTTGATGATGCTGACCTGTACTTTCAGTACACGCGCTCTGAGGGATGGAGTTTAGAGGAGGGCATTGTGAAGACTGGATCTTTCAGCATAGATCAAGGCGTGGGTGTGAGGGCAGTGAGTGGTGAGAAAACCGCCTTTGCTTATTCCGATGACATCTCAATGCCAGCTTTGCTGGACGCGGCGCGCACGGTGCGAACAATAGCTGCGTCTGGAGCGGACAAATCAGTTCAAATTCCCAAGCAGTCCGTCCCAGCCACTCGCAGTCTGTACTCAGAACTGGACCCTATCGCTAGTTTAGGCAGCGCAGATAAGGTGGCACTTTTGGAAAAAATTGAGAAAATGGCCCGCGCCAAAGATCCACGAGTTGTCCAGGTAATGGCCGGCTTAGCTAGCGAATACGATGTGGTGCTTATCGCCCGGGCTGACGGTCTGTTAGCAGCCGATGTCAGACCGCTTGTGCGTTTGAGCCTGACGGTGATTGCCGAGCAAGGCGCTAGGCGAGAGGTGGGCTCCTCTGGGGGAGGCGGTCGCTTTGGGCTGGCCTATTTTGATCATTCTCTTTTAGAGCAGTATGTGGATGAGGCTGTACAGGCTGCGTTGACCAATTTAGAAGCTCAAGCGGCCCCCGCTGGTGAGATGACCGTCGTGCTCGGTTCTGGTTGGCCGGGTATTTTGCTGCATGAGGCGATTGGCCATGGACTCGAGGGAGACTTTAACCGCAAGGGCTCAAGCGCCTTTGCCGGCAAAATTGGTCAACGTGTAGCCGCAAAAGGGGTTACGGTTTTGGACGACGGGACCTTAGCCGACAGACGTGGCTCACTTAATG
>DAIUEA010000289.1:0-3119 GCA_036845365.1 Limnohabitans sp.
ACTTCACAACGCGGGTCTCGTTGTAACTATTCGTAAAACCAGGGGGGATGACATTGACGCCGCTTGTGGGCAGCTCGCAGGAGAGGTGCTGGATCGAACAGATGTCAATTCCAGGATGCAGAAACAGAAAATAATTTCATTGAAAAAAGTAGCTGTTTAAATAACAATCTACGTGTAATCAATCTCCGCACTTTTCAATCATTAATCCTTCAACTTAGCTCAGATCATGGCATACACCCACTCTGGAGAACAGCAGCCTGTTGCATTCTCAAAACCCGCTATAAAACATACCCACCAAGCAAAAATTTCTTGGGGAGATCAAATTATTACCGTCGGCGCTGGTGCGCCGGTCCGTGTTCAGTCTATGACCAACACGGACACCGAGGACGCCATTGGAACGGCAATACAGGTCAAAGAACTTGCCCAAGCCGGCTCTGAGATGGTTCGAATTACGGTAAATACTCCCGCCGCCGCCGCCGCCGTGCCCCACATCCGGGAACAACTAGACCGAATGGACATACACGTGCCTTTAATTGGGGACTTTCATTTCAACGGACATCGATTGCTCACGGAATACCCAGAATGTGCAAAATCACTCTCCAAGTACCGCATCAATCCTGGAAATGTAGGTAAAGGTGATAAACACGACAAACAATTTGCTCAAATGATCGAGTGTGCTGTCAAGTACGATAAAGCGGTGAGAATCGGCGTGAACTGGGGCAGTCTGGATCAAGAGTTGTTGGCCAGGTTAATGGATATTAATGCCAAACGATCAACCCCCTGGGATGCAAAGCAAGTGATGTATGAAGCATTGATCACCTCAGCCATAGATTCAGCAAACTTCGCTGAGTCTATTGGACTAAGGGGTGAGCAAATCATTCTCAGTTGTAAAGTTAGTGGTGTTCAAGACTTAATTGCGGTTTACCGCGCCTTATCCCAACGATGCAACTATGCCTTGCATTTAGGATTAACCGAGGCTGGGATGGGGACAAAAGGTACAGTCGCATCCAGTGTTTCACTTGGGGTTTTGTTGCAAGAGGGGATCGGAGACACCATTCGAGTTTCTCTTACCCCTCAGCCCAACGAGTCTAGAACCCAAGAGGTTGTGATCGCGAATGAAATACTGCAATCGCTTGGTCTTCGAACCTTCGTGCCCAGCGTGACAGCTTGCCCCGGTTGTGGACGTACCACCAGCACCACGTTTCAATCATTGGCTCAGCAAATTGATGAGTACTTACGAGCTCAAATGATTGTTTGGCGCAAAGAGTATCCTGGTGTGGAGCATTTGAAGGTTGCCGTGATGGGGTGCATTGTGAATGGCCCGGGCGAGAGCAAGCACGCAGATATTGGGATCAGCTTACCCGGCACTGGAGAGGCCCCGGCTGCCCCAGTATTTATAGACGGAGAGAAAGTGCTAACGTTGCGAGGGGAGTCTATTGCACAAGAATTCCATAAAATAGTGGATCAATATGTCCAAAAACGCTTTGGAAATAAAGAATTGGCATGACCACGTCCAAATCCCCCATAAATTTTAAAGTTGCTGTAGTTCAATGAGTCAAAAATTAACGGCTGTAAAAGGCATGAACGACTTACTTCCTCCCGACTCTCATTCTTGGGTCTGGCTGGAAGGAGTAGTTCAACGCGTAATGAATCGCTTTGCTTACTCAAACATACGCACTCCGATTGTTGAGCCTACTGCTTTGTTCATCAGAGGGTTAGGTGAGGTCACCGACATTGTTGAAAAGGAGATGTACTCTTTTGAAGATCGCCTTAATCACGAACAACTAACACTCAGACCGGAGGCAACAGCAGGTGTGGTTCGCGCTACCATTGAGCATAATTTACTTTATGAGGGCGGCAAAAGGCTTTATTACACGGGGCCCATGTTTCGCCACGAGCGGCCTCAAAGGGGGAGGTACCGACAATTTCACCAAATCGGAGCAGAAGCGCTCGGCTTCGCGCTGCCTGAGGTAGATGCTGAATTGATACTGATGGCCCACACCCTATGGGGGGAACTGGGGCTCAAAAATATAAAACTAGAGTTAAATTCACTTGGTGAGCCAAACGAGAGAATGGAGCACAGGAAGGCCTTGGTTACATACTTTGAATCCCATGCGCATTTGCTGGATGAGGAGGCCAAAAGACGGTTGTATACGAATCCTCTTAGAATCTTAGACACTAAGAATCCATCGATGCAAAGCCTTGTTGAGCAAGCACCAAAATTAATGGACTTTTTAGGAACACAGTCCAGCGCCCATCTCAAGGAGGTTTGTCAAATACTAGACGCTAACTCAGTGAGCTACAAGTTGAATCCTAGGCTTGTTAGGGGTATGGATTACTATAATTTGACGGTCTTCGAGTTCGTTACTGACCAGTTGGGCTCTCAGGGCACTATTTGTGGTGGCGGTCGATATGATTATTTAATTTCCCAGATGGGAGGCAAATCAGCCCCGGCGGTGGGTTGGGCAATTGGAGTAGAGCGAGTTATAGAGCTTTTAAAAGACGCAAACCTTTTGCCCGCTCACCCCAGTCCAGACGTTTTTGCAATCATTCCAAGCTCAAATGGAATTGATAAGGTGATGCAGAGCTTGCAAACCCTTAGATCACACGGTGTGAGCGTTCAAATGCACTCGCCCTCTGTTTCGGGAAACTCTGGAAGCGCTAAAACCGGTGAAGCAGATTTAAGTAACAGAGGAAGTATGAAGTCTCAGTTTAAAAAGGCTGACTCAAGTGGCGCTCATTTTGCCCTTATTTTTGGAGAGGATGAGCTCTCGCGTGGTTGCGTAACCATTAAATCTTTAAGAGACGGGATGGGTTCTCAAAGAATTGAATCTTTATCGAACGTGAGTGACTGGGCTTCAAGTCTACAGTCAGCTGCTTGAGGTGGTTACAAAAGTAACAAATTTGGATACAAATTGAGCAAGAATATGCTCACCGGTTCGATAAAGTAACTTAAACACTTAAAATGATCTTAATTAAACTTCAGCGGCTCAAACCGAGCTGCTGACGCCTATCAGATTTGAAAATAACTTTTGAACCGGGAATTCCATGGCTTTGCAATTAGACCTTGAAGAACAAGAACAATTTGATGAATTAAAACACTTTTGGAGCCGTTGGGG
>DAIUEA010000290.1:0-3118 GCA_036845365.1 Limnohabitans sp.
GATTAAATACGTGAAAAGGCACCGCACTGGCTGACTCTGTAAAGTTTTTATTATTCTTAAATGCATCAAGCGTAGCTTGATTTCTAATGAGTACCTGGTTTGAGTAGAGAAAATTCATGTGCTTAACCGCAAACTCTAGATCAAGACTTGCGCTTGGGAAACGGGCCAGTGGAGAGGACGGATGAGTGGAGACTTCGCTTTGCAATTGATAGATGGCGGGGCTTACCACAGCCGACTCCATGTACAGGCCCTCCAAAACGGGTCGGCCGCTCAAGAACATGGGAAGTGCCTCAAGCGCGCGCGTCGAGCCGATATCATTGTTGGCGGGGTCATGCTCGAACAGTAATCTGGGGCTCTCCTTTTGACCTCTTAGCATGGGAAAAAGGGTGGTTAACTGATTCCACTGGGGCTTTGTCTCCAAACCACTATGGTTCCACAAGCCCCAATCGGGCACGAGCGTAAGGTGAGTGCTTATCCAACCAAGGTAGAAGACTGCAGTGCTACAACAGATGAAATACAACCCGAGTCGAGAAAGAATAGTCAAAGGCTTTAAAAGCCGCTCCAGCGCAGCTCCCCAAATCCAAGCGCCTGCGACTCCCCCGTAAAGCCACACGAACGGGAAAAACCGAATATTAGCCAGCCCAATTGCACTACCGGCCAAATAACCCACGGCGCCCAGTAATGCCGAGCATCCCAAAAAATAAGCATACCGCAGTGTGTTATCTAAAGAATCATTAAGTGGATAACGTTTTTTTAATGCGGGGATCCAGCGCATTGCTCCGTGAGCAATTAAGCCAAGCAGTGTGACAACTATGAGCGGGAGAACTGCAGGTGGTGCAAAATCCCACAGGTTTTCAACTTGAAATAAAGCGTCATTGGGGATGGTGAGCGAATGCATCTCGATCATCGGTAATAGCCAACCGCAAAGCATTAAAAAAGCCAGCCCGTGGCCCAAGCAAAGTAGCTTCAGATTTTGAAGGAATTTGGAGCGATCAAATAAGAATGCACCGCTCGCGAATCCTGTTATCAAAAGGGCGAATCCGTTTGAAAAGCCAGTGAGGGCTTCCAGTAAAGCGACTACCCACCAGTGCTTACCCGTTTGAATCACCCTTACCCAAGTCATGAGGGTTAAGATACTAAAAAACGCTCCATAACTTTGGGTAAACTCACCCGCAAGAGTTGACATTAAGTTCCCTCCCCAAAGGGAGTTTTGCTCATGAAGCAAAAAGGCGAGCGTGGCAAGTGTGCCCCAAAGCGCTAGACGCCTGGCCTGCTTTAAGATGTAAACACTTCCCACCCAAACCGCACCGGGCAGGAGCATAGCGGCCGCAAACATTCCGATCTTCATTGCAGGCGCAAACGCAATGAACTGTGCAAGCGCAGCGATGGTGATGAAAGCAAAAGGAAAATAATAAGATAGAAAGGAGAAACCCGCAAAAACCTCCGGCATCCAAGAAGTGATGTGCCCGCTTGGCAAGATCTCCTTCGCATACAAATAAGCGTATAGGAGGTGTGAGGCAGCGTCTCCGCCCGTGGGTAAATTAGTTGATAACAAAAACTGAATGCCCAGGAGAGATGCGATTACCCAGGCAAAACCCAGTATGACAATTAGATCAAGGGCAAGAAAATAAATTCGTTTAACTAAGAGGGAATTTATAGTTTTAGTTGTGTTGGCTTGAGCGTACATAAAGACTACACATTCAGTTTTGAATCAATAGTGCGTTTAAAGAAGTTTTTTATAAAAGAAAATAAAACCAAAGCAAGTCCAAACGAGAGAAACATAGCGCTAATATGCAAATAGTAGTTTCGTAGAAATACAATAAAAACTGGCAGTTGCTCCGTGCCCCTAGCAACACCGTCCGGGATGATTTGCAGCTCTAAGGTTTTATTCTCATACTCATGGATCAGCCAAACACCGGTTTGAACGGGACCCGTGTCGAGCGTGATAGGCAGACCTGTACTCCAGTCATGTTTGCTTATTGATGGAATTCTAATGTTTTGGCTGATGGGTTGAGTTAATTCATGAATCCCTTGATAGGGATTTGATATTACATAGGTAAAAAGCAAATCTTTTCGGAGCTCGTTGTCTCTTTTAACTGTAAGTACAGAATTTTGACGGTTAAATTCCAGTGGAACAAATATCCTACCTGGACTAGATCTCCATGTAAGTTGATAAAACGGGGCACCTGCTTGATCAAAGAAAGCAATCACTACGGGACAGGCTTTTGAAATAACTGAGTTACTCACATTACCTACTAAGTTACCCTCGGCGCGGTGTCCGGGCTCCAGATAGGCCGACTCACTTGCATTTAAATTAACTTTTACCCACTCCTCATGAGCTCCACCCAGAGACCATGCTGTTAAGCGGTAAGCGCTTTCGGTACCTGTGTTTTTAATGGAAATTACTTCATTTGTGAAGTCAACTGAAAATCCAACCGTTCCTGCATTACAGACACTATATAAAAACAACACAACTGGAAATACCAATCTTGATAACATTTTGGATCATATGCCGTTTGATTTAAAGTAAAAAACCGCCCCGAGGGGCGGTTTGTAAATTGCAAACTTGACTATTATTTACAAACTGAATTACCAGTTGGTGGCGGTTGAGTCGGATCTGCGCAAATACCAGCTTTAAAGGTGATATTTACAGAACCAGAGCTGATTTTTACATAATCTGGGACACCGTAGGTTAAAGCTCCGGGTCCACCTTGACTGATATCATATGCGGCCAAATCGAATAATACGTAGAATGTATCACCGTTAGATATAGAAACACCAGCACCTTTCGCGCCGGTTGTTCCATTGTTTTTGATCGAGACATAGGCAGCGTACGGAGTAGCTGGTGTAAAAGTAGTCGCTGCAGTGAGTCCGCTTGCTGTATAGGGACCAAATGAAATCGGTGAGCCGGTATAACCGGCAGAAGTTGCAGCGGAATAGTTAGATCCAAGGCCTGATAAGGATGGAGCTGTAGCATTAGTGTTAGAAGCCGCAAGGCTCAAGGTGGTGGCTGATGAAGTACTTGATGCAACAGTAGTAGTTGTCGTAGCAGCAACTGTAGTTGTTGTAGCTGCAGCAGTCGTAGTTGTAGCTGCAGCAGTCGTAGTTGTAGCTGCAG
>DAIUEA010000291.1:0-3075 GCA_036845365.1 Limnohabitans sp.
GTTCTGAGCCCAGCCGCTTCAGGCAGGATGGCTGTGGCAGAGGCAATCACCAATCTCTTAAGCGCTCCGGTGCAGCTGGAGCGCGTCAAACTCTCTGCAAATTGGATGGCCGCATGCGGCGAGCCGGGCGAGGACGCTGCGCTTTATGACACCGTCAAAGCAGTTGGAATGGAGCTGTGTCCCTCTTTGGGAATATCCATTCCAGTGGGTAAAGACAGTTTGTCCATGCGCACCCAATGGAGAGATGAGAAAGGTATTTCTCAAAAAGTAGTCTCCCCAGTTAGCTTGGTGGTTAGCGCATTTGCAACTCTTGACTCAGTTGAGGGGGTGTTAACCCCGCAACTGGATAGAGAGGCAGTTGACACCACTCTTATTTTGATTGATCTGGGAGCCTCCAAAAATAGAATGGGAGGAAGCACGTTATCTCTATGTTTAAATCAAATGGGGGACGAAGTGCCGGACTTAGACGATCCTGGCAAGCTCAAAGCTTTGGTCCACGCTATTAATGATTTGCGCAAGCAAGGTATGATTTTGGCCTATCATGACCGCAGTGATGGGGGTTTGATGGCTTGTGTTTGTGAGATGGCTTTTGCTGGACAAGTTGGTGTAGCCCTTAATGTGGACCTTCTTATCACTAAGGGCAACGGAATAGACAACAGTTTTGCAGACCATGGAGACGCAAAGAACTGGGCCTCACAGGTTAGCGCTAGACGAGATGAGGATACTTTAAAAGCACTTTTCAGCGAAGAAATCGGTGTGGTCATTCAAGTGCTCACACAGCATCGGGACCAGGTGTTGCAAACACTTCGCAGTCACGGACTGTACTCAGACACACACTGCATAGGAAAGACAAGGCCCCTTAACCCAAGTGCACCAACTCTAAAATCTGGTGTGGGCCAAGTCAGCGTATGGCGCGATGCGAAAGAGATTTACAGCGCAAATATAGACGATCTACATCAAGTTTGGGATAGCGTGAGTTGGCGCATTTGTAAAAGCAGAGACAACCCTGAATGCGCCGATGCTGAGCATGCAAAAAAGATGGACACTCATACGCCAGGGCTTCATGTTTTTTTACCGAAAACATTTGAGCAAAGTCGCGCAGCCCCAAAAACTTTCTCTTTGCTTTTGTCAAAACCAAAGATTGCCATCTTACGCGAGCAAGGCGTTAACTCCCACGTTGAGATGGCTTATGCGTTTGCTTTAGCAGGGTTTGAGAGTGTGGATGTACACATGACGGATTTGCAAAACTCACGTTTGAGTTTAAAAGAGTTCTCCGGCTTGGTGGCGTGTGGAGGGTTTAGTTACGGAGACACCCTAGGTGCGGGTGTTGGCTGGGCTAGGAGTATTTTGTTTAACCCTAAATTGGCAGATGAATTCAGCGCCTTCTTTACCCGCACTGATACGTTTGCCTTGGGTGTTTGCAACGGTTGTCAAATGTTTGCCGAGTTATCGCAAATTATCCCTGGCGCTCACAACTGGCCTCGTTTCACAACCAATCTAAGCGAGAGATTCGAAGCCCGCTTGAGCATGGTTGAAGTGGCCCCCAGCCCAAGCCTTTTCTTCACCGCAATGCAGGGCATAAGGTTGCCCATTGTGGTCTCCCACGGGGAGGGGTATGCTAACTTCTCTTTACAGGGAAATAGTTCACAGGTAACGCAGTGCTTGCGTTTTGTGGATAACAGCGGCCTACCCACAGAGGTTTACCCATTTAATCCCAACGGAAGCGCTAACGGTCTGACGGGTGTTACCACGCAGGACGGTAGATTTACGGCCCTTATGCCCCATCCTGAGAGGGTTTTTCGCAACGCCCAAATGAGTTGGACCGATCTAAAACAAACAGGCGGTTTAGATGCACTTAGCCCGTGGTTTCAAATGTGGCGAAATGCCAGATCTTGGCTGAAATAAACGGGGTCACAGCACTCGAAAAAAAACCGTCTCAAAATTAATTGAGACGGTTGTATAGAGGGCTGTACAGATCGTTTAAATCTTTAAATTACTCGATTTTTGCCTTAGAGCGCAAATCTTGTTGGTAATTGTTCATCTTGAGTTGTTGAAGTTGTTGAGATATTTGTGGTTTCACTTCCTCGAACTTGGGAACTTGAGCTTCTCTAACATCCTCTAAACGAATGATGTGATAGCCAAATTGTGTCTTAACTGGTTGGTCAGTGGTTTGACCCTTTTTCAAAGCGACCATAGCGTCGGAGAATTCTTTGACAAAGTTTGTTGGAGATGCCCAATCAAGATCACCGCCTTTTGCGCCTGAGCCTGGATCTTTAGATTGCTTTTTTGCAATATCTTCAAATTTAGCTCCCTTTTTCAAAGAGGCGATGATAGATTTTGCTTGCTCTTCTTTTTCTACCAGAATGTGTCTTGAATGATATTCTTTGCCAGAGTTTGCGGCAATAAATTTATCGTATTCCGCTTTAATTTCTTCGTCAGTAACTGGATTGTTGGTTTGGAATTGCATGAACAATTCGCGAATCATGATTGTTTGACGAGCCAACTCCATTTGATCTTTGAAATCCGGGGAAGCGTCAAGACCAAGTTTTTGTGCTTCTTGCATAAAAATCTCGCGAGCAATGACCTCTTCTTTAATTTGACCCTCAACTTCAGGTGTAACAGGTCGTCCAGAGCGGATGAGTTGCTGAGACAATGCCTCAGCGCGTGATTTAGGTACCGCTTTGCCGTTTACGATAGCAATGTTTTGACCAAAGGAGTTGATGCCGATGGTGATAGCGGAAAAAATTACTGCGAAGCGTAAGGATTTTTGTAGTTTTGATAGTTTCATGGATAGATACAAATAAACAAAAGGTGAGATTTAGAAACTTTTTTAGAAATAAGAAAGGTCTATCAGGATCAGCGCCTGGGCACTGAAATAGTGAGTTCCTTAATCCTTAATTCTCTTATTATAGACACAGAAAAAGAATGTGTTCAGGTGGTGGTCTAAGAACCCGCTTTGAGATGGAAACTTTGACAGATTGGTCTAACAGAAGTTTAACTCCTGCCAAGGTTGGGCCAAGCCTAGGCTACACCCACTCAATGGCAACAGCATGAACGCCGGCATCAATGAAATTT
>DAIUEA010000292.1:0-3065 GCA_036845365.1 Limnohabitans sp.
TGCATCGGTCCCCCATTCATGACTATTTACCAACAACTTAAAGAGCTTGGCATCACACTTCCTACGGTCGCAACCCCTGCTGCTGCCTACCTGCCCTTTGTCATCAGTGACTCTCATGTTTACTTGAGTGGGCATATAGCCAAAGAAGAGGGCCGAGTATGGGCGGGGCAATTAGGGAGAAATATGCAGACGCAAGACGGAGTCCGCGCTGCCCGGGCCGTTGCAATTGATTTACTAGGTACGCTTGACGCGGCATGCTCGTCTATAGGCAAAAGCTTAGATGATGTAAAGCAAATAGTAAAAGTAATGAGTTTGGTTAATTCTTCTCCTGATTTCACTGAGCATCATTTGGTCACCAATGGATGTAGTGAGCTATTAAAAGCCGTATTTAAAGAGCGCGGCGCGCACGCCAGAAGTGCTTTCGGGGTTGCGCAGCTCCCGATGGGCGCCTGCGTAGAAATAGAAATGATCGTACGGGTTTAATAAAATTAATACTTTGGACCTGTATTTCCTGAAATAATTTCGACCAACAGGTCATTAATTCATAGTTCCCCATAGCATTTGCTATTGAATACTCACATTTGATTCATATATGCTAGTTACACTTACCAGAGGTTAGATCTGGCAGAAGTTACATTTCAAGTGTGGGGTTATTTAAAAACCTCTAAACTGCCATCACTTTTAGGAGACAGTAGATGCTTCACAACTTAATTCGCAAGTTTGCCCACAGCTCAAACTCAGGGCACGCTTACCGCAATAGCTTTTTAAGCCTAATGTTGGTTTGCTTTTTCCAGGCCAGCTCTTGGGGTACCGCACTGCCGAGCCCAAAAGATATTGAAGCTGCCGTTGTAGCAGGACGTTACTCACAGGCTGAGTCCATGTTGAGAGAGGTTATTCGCGAAAAGCCGTTAAGTGCAAAGGCTCACTACGAGTTGGGAGAAGTCTTAGCCAGAGAAAATCACCTCAGCGAAAGTCGTCAAGAGTTGCTTGAGGCCCAAAGAATTGATCCCTCTTTAAAGTTTGCACAAAGCCCGGATAAATTCAAAAGCATCCTAGAAAAGGTGAGCGTTGCGGCAAACAACGAGGCTACAGCGCCCATGCACAACAATGCACCCAATCAACCCACCATGAGAGCGCAAGAACCCTCCCAAGCGCATGAGTCTTTCCCCTGGGGTTACGTGGTGATAGCAATTTGCGTGATGCTGGTGCTTGGTTTTATCATCCGTCGTATGGCACCTCCACCTGTCGTCTACGGACCCGCACAGCCCCCATTTGGTCCTGTGGGACCAGGCGGACCTGGGTACGGCCCTGGAGGCCCTCCAGGGTACGGTCCAAGCTATGGACCTGGGTACGGTCCATCGGGCTCTGGTTCTGGGATCGGCGGGGCTGTGGTCGGTGGCCTAGCGGGTGTTGCAGCTGGGTACGCTCTATCTAAAGCCATGGAAGGCGGAGAACGCGGCCCTGGCTCATACTCAGGCAACCAGGGGAACTCTGGTGGTTACATACCCATGGATCAGCAGCAAAGTGCCCCCGATATTGGATCATTCGATCAAGGCTCAGGCTCTGGATGGGATGACAGTTCATCTGGCGGTGGATCAGATGACAGTGGTTGGTAACCCTTAAAATCGATACCATCGAATACGGATTTATTGAAAAGAGTAGCTCCTTTTTTTATAGGAGCTACTCTTTTTTTCAATCTATTAATGTATCCAACCGCAACCCTTCAAACCTTAACCAAACTGCACGGATCTCTGGGCTTGGTGTGAGCAGGAACAGCGCAATAAGTTGATTTAATTGGGCTTGTTGTGGGACGGTTATCAAGACATACCTGGGGACTTGAATCTTAGTTTCCTCGTCCAGTAAACCAATCCAATCGATCTCAATCAATTTTTCTACGACCTCTTCAAGCTCCAGTGGGTCGACTTGCATCTGTTTGGCCATTGAATTTAGACTCATGCCTTTGAAGTTATCTTGCTGAGCAAAGTACAACAACCGTAAGCATTCAACTGCCAGTTGAAAACTCCAACCTGGCCCCCCCCCTTTGCGCACATTATCTAAGAGTAGCCCCGGCAAACAAGACACCGCAACAGCTCCAATCAAAATAATCACCCATAGGGTGTAAATCCAAATAAGCAAGATGGGAAGCGTAGCAAATGCGCCGTAAACGATGGAGAAGGTAGACATTTTCCCAAGATAAAGGGTTAAAAGCTTACGAGCGCCCTCTAACGCTAAAGCTGCGCCAGCGCCCCCCAAAAAAGCATGACTTGAGGCCACTTGTGTATTGGGTATAAATCGGTATAAGGCAGTTATGCAAGCCACCAAAAGTGCAAATTCAAAAAGCCCAAGAAGCGGTCGCCAAATGGCAGTAATAAAAGAAAATCCGTCTGCGGACAGGCTCAGCACCGTTGACATTAAAAATAAGCCTAAAGCCACCACAAGGGGGCCAAGCGTCATTGCTGTCCAGTACAAAACCGTTCTCTTAATCCATGACCTAGGCGTACGCACTCTCCATATGGCGTTCAGCGTGTGATCTATGGTTAGTATCAAAGCAATCGCTGAGAAAATCAAAGCCATAAATCCGACGACTCCCAGGCGGCTTGCTTTTGAGGAAAACTGAGTCAAGTACCCCAGGACTTGTCGCGAAATGCTCTCTGGCATTAAGCTCTCGACCAACCACCTTTGTATACCCGATTGAAATTGTCCAAATAGTGGAAAAACAGTGAACGTGGCCAATACAACAGTAAAAAGCGGTACCAAAGCAATCGATGTCGTAAAGGTCAAACTGCCAGCAGTTTGAGCCAACCGGTCTTGTCTGAACCTCTCAAATACCAAAATAGCCCCTCGTTTCCAAGGAAACTGAAGTATTTTGTGTAGGACAGCTTTAAGAGTGAACATGATCATTGATGCGTGAAAAGAAATATTCTGAATCGATCCAAGATAATCGATCATCAGATTGAGTGGTTATCAATTTTAATACAAAAGTACGTACATGAGTGAGTCACAAGCTAAACCTTGCGACTCAAGGGGCTCAAAAGCGCATCGCTGCGGGCGTGGTGACAAGTCTT
>DAIUEA010000293.1:0-1360 GCA_036845365.1 Limnohabitans sp.
GGCGGGGGGGGTGCAATAGTGACTTCTTGAATAACTACTGCCATCAAAGGCTTGGAGATCAGTTGAATGCCTTTTTGGGCTGTGCCCGTAACCAGTAGGTACAAAGCAACGGCATGTACAAGTGCAACAATGCCCCAGCCTAAAGGGCTTTTCCTGGTATTTTTAAAAGCACTCTTATAACTACGGGCGCTCATTGAATAAACTGCTCACTGCCAATCACCGCAATTTTGTTAAGCCCCAAGCGCTTTGTGCTGGCTAACACATATGCAAAAACGGAGTAGTTGCAATCTTTGCTCGGCCACAGATGGATTTCAGGTTGAACGCTCAAGTGGGCCACTTGTTCTAAATTAAGAGTTAAATCCTGTGTCGTCACAGATTTTTTATCCCAAAATAGTTGGCTCTTTGCGTCAATATAGATTTCATGAATTTGGGGTTTTTCAAAGGACTTGGGAGGCGCTCCCAAAGGCATCTCTAAATTTATGGAATGCAACTGAATCGGAATGGTCACAATCAGCATCACCAAAAGAACCAACATCACATCAATGAGCGGCGTTGTATTCATCTCCATCATGGGCTCTAATGTACGAGACTTTAGAGCGCGTGACATATTTGCTTGTGACCTATGTGCTCGTGAACTTACAGCACTAAATTTACGTGGAGGTTTAGACTCTGTGAGGGCCATGAATATACAAGTATCTTTGATGGGGTTGGGTATAAAAAAATTCTAAAGAGTGCGCGCGGGCGGCTCTGTGATGAAAGCGACTTTACTGATGCCGGCCTTTTGGCAAGCTAAAAGAATCTTCCCAACTCCCTCATATTTACCGTCTGCGTCCCCTCTGACTTGAACCTCTGGTTGCGGTCGTAGCTTGGATTTAATCTTTAACTGATTGACTAAAGCGTCAAGGTTTTTTATTTTTGATTCGTAAAGATAAATCGCACCATCTTTATCAACAGAGATGATGACGTTTTCAGGCTTAGTCTCGCGTACCTCTACACGCTCCTTGGGCAGGGAGACTTGAACGGATGTATTGACGACAGGGACAGTGATCAAAAATATGATCAGTAGCACAAGCATCACATCCACCAAAGGAGTCGTGTTGATCGAAGATATTACATCGCTGCTCTGACCTGAGTTAATATGCATAGCCATAAAGAGTCCTTGAGTTTCTTATCTGGGGGTGCGGCGAAAGGGGTGTACGGCGAGACTCCAGGCGCTGAGGCTTTTAAGTGAGCTCAAGCGGCGCGACCATCCGAGCCGACTAAGACTGCGTTGAGCTCTTCGCTGAATTCTTTCAGATCATCCATAACGGCTATATTAGCTTTTGCTAGGTAGTTGTAACCGAGCACTGCTGGTAAGGCC
>DAIUEA010000293.1:1370-3062 GCA_036845365.1 Limnohabitans sp.
GGTATGGCCACTGCCAAACCAATTGCGGTCATGATAAGCGCCTCCCCAACGGGGCCGGCAACTTTATCGATAGAGGCTTGTCCAGAAATACCAATGGCAGTCAGGGCGTGATAGATTCCCCAAACAGTTCCAAAAAGTCCTACAAAAGGGGAGGTAGAACCAACAGTTGCAAGAAATGAAAGACCGCTTTGTGAAGCATTTCGAACGGTATCCACTGCGCTTTGAATATTCATCTCTATCCAGTCGTTTGTGGGTATGTTCTTTTTAAGTCCCACATGCGTTTTAACAGCACGAGCCCCAGCCTCAGCAATAAAGCGGTAGGGGCTCTGAGCGTCCAAATTGGCAGCGCCTTGACTGACTGTCTCCCCGCTCCAAAAAAACTCATCTGCCTGAGACGCTTGCTCAGACATTTTTTTATTTATAAGAATCTTAGACACAATAATGTACCAACTTCCCACACTCATGACTAGTAAAAGCAGGAGAACAAATTTTGTAATACTGTCTGAGCCGACCCACAGGGCCTCAAGCCCGTAAGGATTTGAGATGAGGTTTGCTGACGCATCAACACGCAGTTGGGCTTCACTGCTAGTCTGTGCGGATGCTTGGGTGGGTGTTTGCGCAACTACTTGCACAAATGTTTGTCCAATCATCATTAAAAATAAAAACGCTCGTTGCGCGCAAGAGGGGTAGTTTTTAACAAACATGATACGTAAGGATGAACCCATTCAAAATAATCGTTGTTTATACCAATTAATTTCTATTTAATCAAGAACTATCAAGAACTATCAAGAACCATCAAGAACTCGTAAGGACTTTGAGTAACTGCCCAGGTTTAAAAAATCATAATCAAAAACGGTATTTTAAGGTTAACCTGTATTCTCTTGGTTCACCTGGGTGAACGGAAACACCGTTTAAATTCAAAGTTGCTGGATTCAGTGTAGGTTGATAGTCCTGGTTGTAGGAGACGTCGTAGTAATGTCGATTAAATAAGTTCAGTACATCTAAAGAGATATCTGTATTTTTGTAGAGGGCTTTTTGAATTTTCATATTGGTCACCAACGCATCAGGTGCGGCAAGAGCACCATCATAAGTCAGAGGGTACGTGCCAATGTAGCGAGTCTGCAGACTCACAGTCCAACCCTCAAGGCCGCGGATTGTCGCATTGAAGAGGCCTACCTTAGCAACCGCATTGGGGACCATTTGGCCGGTTTGGTTGTATGAAGTAACCGCCGCATTCGTCTGATATTGGTCAAACCTTGCTTTTGTCCACGCCATGTTGGCATCTAAAAGCAACCAACGGTTCAAGTTGTAATGGTTATTCCACTCTAAGCCCACTCTTGTGGTGGCTCCGGTTGGTTCAGTGCTTCCTATGACTGAGTCAGCGGCGTAAGTGATTTCAGAGTTGCTATGCAATCTCCACAGTGCAAGAGAGCTTTGCAAATTTTGAATCGCTTGAGTTCTTAAACCGAGCTCCTCGCCCATACTCGCCACCAACGGCGTTACTGGATTAGAGGCTGTGTTCGTGGTTGGATCCACTTTGTTGATGACGCCTCTGGCGTCGTTGCTGTGCAGGCCACTTCCGGCATTAAAGAAATATTCAGTCTTGTTCCAGGGCCCAAAAATTGTTGAGAATTTGGGCGACACTCTAACTGCTTTGGCGTTTCCTGAGTTAGTTTGAAGAGACAAAGACTC
>DAIUEA010000294.1:0-3062 GCA_036845365.1 Limnohabitans sp.
GTCGTATTCATTATTTTTTCTTACTCAAAATTATGCTTTATCAATTGTACGAATCTCAAAGATCCATGCTTGAGCCCTTTGCTGATTTTGCTCAATTTGCTGCAAAAATGTTCAACAACCCTGGCCAGCCCGCATCTAGGTCCCATATGGGACATAGAATCTCTGCCGCCTATGACCTCTTTTATAGGTTGGGCAAGGACTATTTGAAACCAACTTTTGGAATTCAATCCATTCACATCGATGATGTCGAGATTGCAATCCAAGAAAGAATTGAGATCTCAAAGCCATTTTGCGAGCTGAGACGTTTTAAAAGGTTCAGTGACGACCCCACCACACTAGCGCACCTCAAAAGGCAACCCGTTGTTCTAATCGTTGCCCCATTATCGGGTCACTACGCCACGCTACTCCGAGACACAGTCAAATCCATGTTAACGGATCACAAAGTCTACATCACGGACTGGACTAACGCCAGAACAGTTCCCCTTGAGAGTGGTGAATTTCATTTGGATGATTACGTCAACTACATTGAAGAGTTCATCACTTATTTGCAAGGCAAATACGATAACTGCCACGTAATAAGCGTTTGTCAACCAACTGTTCCAGTTCTTGCGGCTGTTTCATTGATGGCCAGCAGGGGCGAGAAAACCCCCTACAGTATGACCATGATGGGCGGCCCCATCGATGCACGCAAGTCACCAACAGCAGTTAACAACCTTGCGATGAATAAAAGCTTGTCATGGTTTGAGAACAATGTCATCTTCCGAGTTCCTGAGAACTTTCCAGGTGCAGGTAGGCGCGTTTATCCAGGATTTTTGCAGCACACCGGTTTTGTAGCAATGAACCCCGATAGACATTTAAAAAGTCACTACGATTACTTTAAAGACCTCATTAAGGGGGATAACTCCCACGCAGAGTCTCACCGCCAGTTCTATAACGAATACAACGCTGTTTTGGACATGGACGCAGACTACTACCTTGAAACTATATCAACCGTATTCCAAGATTTCAAGCTTGTAAGGGGAATTTGGGACGTCAAATCAGTGGACGGTCATATGGAGCGTGTTAAGCCCTCTGATATCAAAAACACTGCTCTTTTAACAGTGGAGGGAGAGCTCGATGATATCTCTGGCTCGGGTCAAACCAAGGCGGCTCATGATTTGTGCTCATCAATTAAAAAATCTGACGCAATGCACTTAGAAGTACCTGGCGCTGGACACTACGGAATTTTCAGTGGCAGACGTTGGAGGGAGACTGTTCATCCACAGGTTTGTGCATTCATTGCACAACACCAGCCTGGAACAAAAGTAACAGTTAAGGGGACATCTAGAGGAATACCAAAAGTAGCTGCTAAAGTAGCTTCTAAGGCTGCCCCTAAAACAAGTACGGCTTCAGCGAAAACAACCCGGTCTAGAAATAAATCCACAGCTTAAAATCAGACTCTCAGAGCGCGATATTTTTACGAGATGAGTGAGGCAACGGATTCAGAGTTATTTGAAAAAGTCTTAAACGCCCTGCCGCAAACCCAGTGCACACGCTGCGGCTACCCGGACTGCGCCAGCTACGCCCAGGCCGTCGTTTTTGAGGGTATCCCAATCAATCAATGCCCGCCTGGAGGAGCTGCAGGAGTCGAGCGGCTAGCAGCACTCACTGGGCAAACCGCAGCGCCACTTAATCCTTCAAATGGAGCTGAGGGACCGCTCTTTACAGCCTGGATTGATGAGGATGTTTGCATTGGATGTACGCTGTGCATCAATGCGTGCCCAACCGATGCAATTTTAGGAACGCACAAAAAGATGCACACTGTGATTGAAAAATACTGCACAGGTTGCGAGTTGTGCATTCCTGTGTGTCCTGTTGACTGTATCTATCTAGATAACATCAGCGGTGCAAAAACTGCTTGGAACGCTTGGAGTCAAAGTCTTGCAGACCAAGCTAGGGTACGCTTTACTGCACGCGGGGCTAGGCTGGCAAAACAGGAACAAGAAAGTCTCGCACGTTTGAGCAGCAAAGCACTAGAGCACCTTGAGGACCTAGACCGAACAACGCACATGCCCTCTGAAAAAGGCGGCATCGAGCACACTGAGCAGTTAAAAAGAAAGACAGACATCATTCAAGCCGCCCTGGACCGCGCTTCAGAAAAGATCAAACAAATAGGCAAAAATAAGATTTAATAATGAACCCAAAAGTTCATGATGACTGAATGATCAGGACCTATTTTCAAGAAGAATATGCTTTTAGGATACTCTGGGGTGCCTGAACCAATTCGATTAGCACGCCTTCCCCGCTAATTGGAAGCAAAGGATCCGCTTTGGGGTGAATAAAACATATGTCAAACCCGGCCGCACCTTTTCTGATACCCCCCGGTGCAAAGCGAACTCCGTTTTTTCCTAACCAATCATAGGCTGCTTGCAAGTCGTCTATCCAAAGCCCTATGTGGTTGAGAGGCGTTGTGTGGACGGATGGTTTTTTCTCTAAATCCAGGGGTTGCATTAAATCAACCTCCACTGCATTAACACCATTGCCAATCGTTAGTATGTCCTCGTCCACGTTTTCACGCTCACTCTTAAATGTCCCAGTCACCGGAACACCCAGCATATCAACCCAGAGGGCTTTCAAAGCGTTCTTATCAACACCTCCAATAGCTATTTGTTGAACCCCCAAAACTTTAAAGGGACGATCGTTCATTTTGTATTCCTTTTACTTTAGAGATTATGATTTTTCAAACTCTATGATGAGTTGATCTACGGTTAAGGATTCACCTTTTTTGGCAAGCACCGCTTTTACGGTACCGCTTTGAGCAGCCACTAAGACGTTCTCCATCTTCATGGCCTCGATCACGGCTACTCGCTCACCCATTTGCACCTTTTGACCTGGAGCGACTAAAACATCCGCGAGCAATCCAGGCATGGGAGAGAGCACGAACCTAGATAGGTCTGGGAGGGCTTTAAATGGCATCAGTTTATAAAGCTCTGCCATACGGGGGGAGACCACAAGTGCTGACAAAGAGCGGCCACTGTGCGAGATCTCTAGGGCCAGTGGATTTTTGTGAGAGCCCCTGTCGA
>DAIUEA010000295.1:0-3031 GCA_036845365.1 Limnohabitans sp.
TTGTTGGATAAATTCATTCATAGGCAAAGACAGCATCTGACCCGTTCCGCCTTGAGCGATGATAATCTTTGCTTTGAGGGGTTTGCTAGGACTGTAACCGGCCTGCGTCATCAGCGCTTTGGCTGCGGGTAAGTCGTAGCCGATTTTGAAGGCGGGTTTGCCAAACCAAGGACTGGTGATGTCGAGTTGACCTTTGGCGGGAGTCGCCAAACCGTTTAAGAGCTTAACAATGGCGTTGCGGTCAATTGCTAAGTTTGCAGCTTTGCGCACGTTAATATCAGCCCAAGGTGAGCCTGGGTAGGTAGAGAAGTGATAAGGCCAAACATGAGGCGTGACGTTGGTCACGAGTTTGAACCCGGAGCTCTTGAGTTGTGGTAACACGTCTGGTGGTGGTGTTTCGATGATGTCGACTTGGCCATTTAGCAAGGCATTGGCACGGGTCATCGCATCCGGAATGGGAATTAAAACTATTCTGTCGGTTTTGGGAATGCGTGTTTTATCCCAATAGGAGGTGTTCTTTACTAAATCCGCGCGCTCGCGTGGCACGAGCTTATCAAGTTTAAAAGGGCCTGTACCAGAAGGCTGTAGTGCAACCTTGCTCCAGTCTTTGCCTAATATCTCCCACTGTGCGGGACTACCGATCAAGAACCAGGGTAATTGATAAGGAAAGAGTGCGTCTACGTTTTTGGTCGTGATCTCTACGGTGTAGTCATCGACGGCACGGTAGGAGGCGATAGAGGGGATACGAGGGCGGACTTGCGCGCTTTGTTTGGCATCAAATTGGGGAGACTTATCAGCCAGTACTTTGTCTAAGTTCCAAACGATCGCAGAAGCTTTAAGGTCCGAGCCATCGTGAAACTTCACGCCTTTGCGCAGGGTAAACAGCCATTTTTTGTTATCTTTAGGGTCTACCTTCCATGCAGTTGCAAGACCTGGAACCAACTTGCCAGGGCGAGTAGCGATATTGGCTTCCCATGCAATCAATGGGTCATACAGGGTGTGCCCGGTGAATTGGTAAGCGCCCGCGCCGCGATCGGGTTGGCCTGTGGTAAGCGGTATATCTGCCATCGAAATCCCATAGCGAGCGACTGTCTCGGCATGTAAGTCGGTTTGTAAACACATGGCAAGCGTCAAGGGCAGAACAAAAAGCCAAGTGGGTATTTTCTTTAAAACAGACGGCATAGACAAAACTCCAAATTGAATTGAATTGAATTGATCTGTCACTGCATGCTTCGTGCCACATCCTCGGCTCACTTGGTTTTAAGGAAACATTTGAATTCATGGACGAGAATCCACTCAAAGTCTATTCACCTTAAGTCCATTGATTTCTTTTTGGTGCATGATGAATGCACCAAAATGACACGACTTGATTTACTGCACGATTTAAGGGATTGCCGTTGATGGCTTGAAGGGAAGTTGGATCACCACGGTTGTGGCATTGTGCGTGCCAAATAAAAGATAAATTCAAACCGCTTCAAAAAGGAATCTGTTGCTCAATTGAACGTTCAGCAGATACAGCAAAGGTGTTGGTAAACAGTTGATCTTTTAACTGGGACAAAGTACCGCGTCCGAATTAAAATTTTTCTAACTTTTTATCTGACTGCGGTACAAGTTTGAAATACTCTCCCCTGTTTGGATCAAAACACCTGGCTTGGACTGTATGTAATCAAGGAGTTTCTCAAAATATTTAATACGGTGGGGTGCGCCTGTCACATAGGGATGGACACTGATGGCCATGACCCTGGGGATAAACTCACCCTCGGCCCATAACCGGTCAAATTGATCCACTCCGCGTACGAACATTTCGTCGGCTCTGTTTTGTTGCAGCAGCATCATAGGAATATCGTTCATCTCAACCGTGTAAGGAACGGATAAAACTGGCTTGGGGTTAGCTTGGATCCAAACGGGTTGATCATCTAAAACCCAGTCGGCCACATACTCAACTCCTGCAGCAGACAGACAATCCAAGGTCTTGTCATCTTCTGTCAAACCGGGACTCTCCCAACCCACTGGAGTTTTGCCGGTGAATCGCCTTATCGTGCTGAGCGTTTGATCGATCGCTTTTTGTTGGTCCTCCACTTTGTGCATCGGCCCTTGAATGTAGCCGTGCCCCATGATCTCCCAGTCCTTGGTCAGTGCTGCCTCAACAATCCTTGGATAAGTATCGCAAACAATACCGTTTGTTGCCATGGTGGGCGTAATTGATCGTTCATTGAGCGCATCAAAAAGACGCCAAAAACCAACTCGCATTCCGTATTCATGCCATGCCCAGTTGGGGAGGTCAGGCAACAAGGGTTGGCCCATGGGTGGACTCAAAACAGTGCGGGGCATAGCACGCTCAATACTCCAGTGCTCAACGTTGACGATGATCCAAACCAAGACTCTACCGTTACCTGGAAGTCTAAAAGCAGGTCTGTCCACAATCGCAGAATACGGAACACGTGAACTAAGTAAATTTGACATAACTACTCCGGTCTATTCGCAATGAGTTAAATTTAAATTAATGAACGCCTAAATATTTTTGGAGTATTTCTTCGTTGTTTATCAACTCAGACGGCAAACCAACCCAAACCACACTACCCGCCTCCAAGATACAGACCCTGTCCGCTGCAGCTAATGCGCTGTAGAGATTTTGCTCGACTAACAAAATGCCTAGTCCAGCAGATTTTAGTTTTCTGAGCACACCCTCGACCAATTCAACCATCACAGGGTCTAATCCCTCTGTGGGCTCGTCCATCAGTAGTACCTTTGGACCGATCATCAAAGAGCGTCCAATCGCTAGCATCTGCCTCTCACCTCCAGATAATTGATTACCTCGGTGATGGATCCGCTCTTTGAGTCTTGGGAAAGTTTCAAAGACCTGATCAATTGTCCACGCACCGAGCTTGCCCTGATCCAACACACTCAGGTGCTCCCACACACTTAAGGAGGCAAATAAACGCCTTCCCTGTGGCACGTACCCAATACGCTCTTGGGAGCGCTTGAACGCTGGCATACCGTCCAATGCTATTCCGTTCATAAAGATCTCACC
>DAIUEA010000296.1:0-3030 GCA_036845365.1 Limnohabitans sp.
TCCTCAATGCGTTTGACCGCCTTGGCCGAGGGAGTACCGGCCAAATCTTGACTAAATTCTTGATCTCTGAAAACTGTGAGACCCTCTTTCAAAGACAGTTGGAACCAATCTCTGCAAGTTATTCGATTACCCGTCCAGTTGTGAAAATACTCGTGCCCCACAACGCTCTCAATGTTTGAGAAGTCAGCGTCCGTCGCTGTTGACTGAGACGCTAGAACATACTTGGTGTTAAATATGTTCAGTCCTTTATTCTCCATTGCCCCCATGTTAAAGTCTGAGGTGGCAACGATCATAAACCGCTCCAAATCCAGTTTTAGGCCAAAGCGCGCCTCATCCCAAGCAATACTGGCCATTAAAGAGTTCATGGCGTGCTCAGTTTTGTCCAAGTCTCCTGGACGAACGTATATTTGTAATAAATGCTTACTCCCAGAGCGAGTCACAATGGACTGTTCCCTCGCAACCAAACGCCCCGCAACGAGCGCAAACAAATAACAAGGCTTTTTGTGAGGATCCACCCATTTAGCAAAATGTCTACCGTCCTCCAAAGCGCCACTTTCTACTAAATTGCCATTGGAGAGCAGCACCGGATAAGCCAATTTGTCGGCTTTTATAGTGACGGTGAAACTGGCCATCACATCGGGACGGTCTGGGTAGTAAGTGATTCTTCTGAAGCCCTCCGCCTCACACTGAGTAAAAAAAGAATCATTACTCACATACAAACCTGAGAGCTGGGTGTTTTTTGCAGGCTGGCAGATTGTGAATATTTCAAGATCAAAGGCTTCGCCGTCTTGGGGTAAGTTTTCCAGAACGAGTTGGTCCCCCTCGATTTTGAAACTACTTCCGGCACCGTTCACCAACACCCTAGATAAACTAAGATCTTCACCGTCCAGACGCAACACGGACTCCAATGAGTCCATGTTTTTTTGTACCCTCATCTTATTGAGGACTCGGGTTTTTTGTGCGTCTAAATCAAAGGTCAGCTCAACCGTTTGAATCCAAAATGCGGGTTCAGTGTAATTCTCTCGATGAACAAGGGTGGAGGCGCCATCACGATACATTATTAAACTCCATCAGAAAATAGTTTGTAACTTCAATTAATTAACTCAGCTCACTTTAAACGCCCTGTTTAAGCGATGCTTCAATAAACCCATCTAAGTCTCCATCAAGGACACGCTGCGTGTTGGAGATCTCTACGTTGGTTCTCAAATCTTTAATCCTACTTTGATCAAGCACATAGCTCCTTATTTGATGCCCCCAACCCACATCCGTTTTGGTGTCCTCTAATTTTTGCTGGGCTTCCATGCGCTTGCGCATCTCAAAATCGTAGAGTCGCGAGCGTAAACGCTTCCAAGCTACATCCCTATTGGAGTGCTGGCTTCTGCTGTCTTGGCATTGGACGACGATGTTGGTTGGGATGTGAGTGAGACGAACTGCAGAGTCTGTTTTGTTAATGTGCTGTCCTCCTGCGCCACTGGCCCTGTAAGTATCAACTCTTACCTCAGACGGATTGATGTCAATTTCCACTGAATCGTCAATCTCAGGGTATACAAACACACTGGCAAAGCTTGTGTGTCTTCCACCGGCTGAGTCAAAGGGTGACTTTCTCACCAATCGGTGCACCCCTGTCTCGGTTCTGAGCAAACCAAACGCATATTCACCTTCAATTTTTATGGTGGCACCTTTAATACCCGCCACATCACCTGGGGTTTCATCTTCAACGGTAGCTTTAAAGCCTTTTCTCTCGGCATACTTAAGATATTGCCTTAAGAGCATGCTTGTCCAATCGCATGCTTCGGTGCCTCCGGCACCGGCTTGCAAATCTAAAAAAGCATGGCTTGGATCCGCTGGATTATTAAACATGCGCCTGAACTCAAGCCGCTCAATATCAGCCTGCAACCCTTTGGTTTCATGCTCCAAAGTGAGCAACCCTTCCTCATCGTTTTCCGACCGAGACATTTCAAAGAGTTCTGAGTTATCTGACAACTCGGTTTGTAAGCGAGTGAGCGTGAGAACCACCTCTTCAAGCGTTTTTTTCTCTTTGCCTAATTCTTGTGCTTTTTTAGGATCGTTCCAAACCGTGGGATCCTCTAGGGATGCATTGACTGTCCTTAGACGCTCTGACTTGGCATCGAAGTCAAAGATACCTCCGTAGTTCTTGAGTCCTAAGCGTCAAATCAGCCAAACTTGATCCAATTTGGTTTAAACGTTCGATATCCATATAAGTCCTTAAAGAGTACTAAAGGTTGCTAGCCCCTTGATCAGCCACTTAAAGTTTTGGCAAAGAGGTTGCAACAAGTATGTTATTTTCGCATGTACTTGCGTCATGTTCGTGTAGTGCAGTAATTCCTTTTAAAACATTCCCCACAATGATGACGCAAGGGCTTGTAAGTCCTTGATCTACAATGGTTTTGTGAAGCTCTTGTAGGGGACAAAAGACATTTTTTTGATTCTCTAGTGAAGCATTTTGAATAATCGCAGCAGGCGTCATGGGGGACATAGATTGCAAAAGCCCTGATTCGATGCTTTTTGCGCCTTTTATGCCCATATAGATAACGAGCGTGAGTTTCGTACGTTCGGCTGTATGACCAATTAAGGACCAGTCAAACTGGGTATTCGCTTGATGGGGTGGAGAGTCGTAGGAGCTGGAGGCTTGTTGGTGCCCAGTCAAAAAGATGATGCCTTGGGCGTAATTTCTATGAGTTAAGCTGACATTAAGGGTGCTTGCGGCTGTCAAGCCTGAAGTTATTCCGTTTATGACCTCAACACGTACGCCTGCTTCTTGAAGGTGTTCAACCTCTTCGCCTCCACGACCAAAAATGAAGGGGTCTCCCCCCTTTAACCGAACCACGTTGAGTCCTGCCTTAGCCTCTTGAATCAATAGTTTTTCAATAAAAGCTTGAGGGGTCGATTTACAACCTCCGCGCTTGCCCACATAGATGATTCGGGCATTAGGATTTGCTAGCGCGCATATTTCAGGACCCACAAGGTCGTCAATAAGGAGCACTTGCGCTTGTTGGATGGCTTTTAAAG
>DAIUEA010000297.1:0-3022 GCA_036845365.1 Limnohabitans sp.
AAATTGACAGTGGGCGCTCTTATCTCCTTTCAAATGATGTCTGGTCGAGTCGTAACCCCAATTGTTCAGTTCGTAGGCTTGATACATGAGTACCAACAAACGATGATTTCAGTGCGAATGCTGGGGGGATTAATGAATCATCCCTCTGAGCGCCAATCGGCAGCGGGCCTTAGACCACAAATTCGTGGACACATCACGTTCATTGATGTGTCGTTTAAATACCCTGGATCTGGGTTTTACGCCCTCAATAAACTCAACCTAGAAATCCAACCGGGTCAAGTCATTGGAATTGTGGGTAAAAGTGGATCGGGTAAGTCAACATTCACAAAATTAATTCAAAGCCTCTACCAAGTTCAAGACGGTATCATTCGTTTTGATGGGGTGGATATTCGAGAGCTGGATCTTAATTATTTGCGTAAAAACATTGGTGTTGTTCTACAGGAAAACTTCATATTTAGGGGGACTATTAGGGATAATATTTCTATCACCAAGCCAGATGCGTCGTTTGAGGAAATTGTCGCCGTCTCGCAAGTCGCTGGAGCTGATGAGTTTATTGAAAAGCTACCCCAGGGTTACGACACCCCGCTTGAGGAAAACGGCACCAATCTCTCAGGGGGTCAACGTCAACGCTTGGCCATAGCCAGAGCGGTTTTGAACCAACCCAGAGTTCTTATTTTTGATGAAGCCTCAAGTGCGCTTGACCCTGAGAGTGAGGTCATCTTTATGGAAAACTTGGCCAAAATTGCCGCAGGGCGAACAGTCATCATTGTCAGCCACAGGTTGTCAACCCTTATTCACTCAGACAAAATCTTCTTCTTTGAAAACGGCAAAATAATTAACTCAGCACCCCATAAACAACTCTTGTTGCAGTGCAAAGAATACGCACACCTGTGGTATCAGCAGAACGGGCGCACATGAACTTTTTTAAATCAAAACATAAATCTCACGAATTTCTCCCTGATGCAGATGAAATTGAGATGACGCCTGTACCCAAGAGTATCTCGCTCACTCTGTACATACTCTTGTCTATGCTAGTGGCAGGCTTTTTGTGGTCCTATTTCTCAAAAATCGATGAGGTCATCTCATCCCGCGGCAAGTTGGTTGCTACGCTACCAAACATAGTGCTACAACCCATTGAGACCTCTCAAATTGCAACTCTCAACGTGAGTGTGGGCCAAATCGTTAGAAAGGGAGAAATCTTAGCCACTTTGGATCCCACGGTCACAGGGGCAGACTTGAACCAGGTCAAAGCAAGACTTGAGAGCTTGGACGCTCAGGTAAGAAGACTTGAAGCGGAGCGAGACGGTAAGGTGTACACGGGCTCGAAAAATGAGCACGATATTTTGCAGGGGAATTTGGACACGGGAAGAAGTGAGGCGTTTAGAGCGCGCATTACCCGACTTAATGAGAATATTTCTAGGATTAAATCCTCAATCATAAACAGTGATCTTGAGATCAAGAATTTGGAGAATAGACGTCAATCTTTAAAAGAAATTGAGACCATGAACGAACAACTGGTTGAAAAACAATTTCAATCCAGAAAGGGTCTGTTAGAGATAAGAGACAAGCGCTTGGAGATAGAGAGCACTTTGCTAAGTGTCAAAAATAAAGAAAATGAGCTCAAAAAAGAGCTCTCCGGCACCGAGGCAGACCGCGCCGCCTATATCAGTGAGTACAGACAAAAAATACTCGAAGAACTCGTTACAAGCCAGCGTGAACGAGACTCACTCTCTGATCAATTGATCAAAAATCAAAGGAGATCCAGCTCCATCACGATTGAGGCCCCTGAGGACTCTGTGGTGCTTGAAGTGGCCAAACTCTCGCGCGGCTCTGTCATCCGAGAGGCAGAGGCTTTAGTCACTCTCGTTCCCCTTAACGCATCCTTGGAGGCCGAGGTCAAAATCGAGGCCAGTGATATCTCCAACGTCAATGTGGGAGATCCTGTGCGGGTCAAGATTGATGCATTTCCCTTTCAAAAGCACGGTATCGTGGAGGGGAAAATTACGCGCATCAGTCAAGACACAACGAGCACTTCTGCAGATGATAAGAAAAATACGTTTGGCTTTTATACTGGGCGTGTTCAGTTGAAAGAGATATCTCTTGAAAATTTGAATAAGCCCCTAAAAGTGCTTCCAGGTATGACTTTAACGGGTGAGATTGTGGTGGGCAAAAGATCAGTCTTCTCCTACATTGCCTATCCCATTATGAAGATTAAAGACGAAGCAATTAGAGAGTATTGATTTAGTTCATGATGCTTGATCAAACGCCCAGCACTGCACCTCAAACTCAGAGGGTCGCGTCCCTCATCTCGAGCCTTGAGGGGATGTCAGAGCAGCAAGTCCTTTTAAATGCGTTAGAGCTCTTTAAAAAAAGTGATTTTCAAACGGCCGAGGTACTGTTCAAAGTTTTGTTAAAAATCAATCCGCTTAACTACATTGCTCTGTACTCTCTTGGTGTGATAGAGAGTATTGCTGGGAACGTAGATAACGCGCTGACGCTGATCAATAGCTCCATTAATATCAATTCGAAATTTGCTAGATCTTACTTGGTGAGGTCTATCTTATTTCGCAACCGAAAGTCTTTGCACAGAGCACTGGCAGATGCACGCACTGCGTTATCTCTTGAGGCAGAACTCACCGACGCCGCACTTCAAATCCAGTCCCTTGAGGCAGAGATCAAACTGGCCTCGATTCAGTCTCAATCCTTAGGCGCACTGGAAAATTCACTCACTGCCCCACCCCAAGTGGTGCAAGCGATGGCGCAAGCCGATCAGCTTACCCAGGCCGGTCAAACAAGACAGGCCATCGAGGTTTATAAAGCTTTCCTTAGTGCGCCAGGGGTAGATCATCGGTACATTGCCATGTTTAATATGGCGGTGCTCTTAAATCAGGAGGAGGATTTTGAGCAAGCCCAGGCTTTGCTTAAAGAGAGCATTGAGCTCAAACCTGATTTTTTTGTGGCCTACTTAAGTTTAGGCACCATCCAAGAAAACAATGGTCAAGCAAGCGCTGGATTGGAGGTC
>DAIUEA010000298.1:0-3009 GCA_036845365.1 Limnohabitans sp.
GGCAACCAAGTGGGTATTACAAAAGACGGTAAGACACAGATCTACTCCACGGGCAAAGTATTCTCTAAGTTATTGACAAAAGATAACGAGTGGATCTTGCGCTCGGGAGGGGGGGGTGGTTTTGGTTCGCCCCTTGAGAGAGGGTTAGAGGACGTAGAGAGAGACGTAAAAAACGGCTATGTTTCGGCTGCGGCTGCGGCGCAGCTTTACGGGACGGTGATTGACTCATCAACGGGGCGAGTAAAGTTTGCGGAGTCAGTAGAGCTTAGGAAAAAAATGTTCGATATTGGGCTCCCCAAAGACGGCGCTGCTCAAAGCCCTAAACGCAGTGAGAGGACTGTTGTTCATAGAAGAGAGTCTCACAAAGTGCGCTTAGCGGCGGAGAGTTTATACAGACAAGCAAATGAACAGGGTTTGATGCGTTGGAGATGCTGTAGCTAAATGCCATGAAATCTAAATCTATCACTGAGATTACGAATCAAGCTTCAGGCGTGGTGTCGATGCGCCGTGGCCTTCAGTTAATTGAGATCATCTCAGAGGGAGAGTCGGGCTGGTCGTTGTCTGAGTTGGCGAGAATGTTGAACGTAAACAAAGTGATTGTGCTTAGACTATTAAACGAGCTCGTTGCTGCAGGATACATATATTGCCGCTCCGATAATGGTCTGTATGAGTTGACTTTTAAACTTAGTAATTTGGGGTTGAGAAAGCTATCGCAAACGCGGCTTTTGGATCAATCAAGTGAGGTACTTAAAGAGCTCGCCAGCGCCACTGGTGAGCTAGTCCGATTGGCTGTGGTTGAAGGGGTGGACAAGATTACTTGGGTGCTTGTCCAAGCGGGGTCTAAGCGGTCTTTGCAAATCGACCCCAATTACAGGCTAGAGATTGGGCTTACCACTCACGCCGCAGGAAAAGCTTGGTTATCCACTTTGTACCCTGAAATAGCCTGGTCATTGATACATCAACAGGGGATACAAAAATGCACGGAAAACTCAAAGTCAACTAAAAAAGAGATTGAAGCGGATTGGAAATGGGTTCAAAAAAAAGGCTTTGCTGTTAGCTATGAGGAAAATGAGCTTGGGGTAGGCGCTATTGCTGCGCCGCTTTTCATAACGGATACAAAAAAGATTAAACGCTGCGTTGCGGTGGTGAGTGTGGGCGCGCCCGTTTACAGGACCAGTAAAAAAGAATTGCAAGCCATGGCGCCACTTTTGATCGAGAAAACGCAGGCTCTTGCAAAGATTTGGCCTATTCGAGATGTTGAGATGTAGAGTAAGTGAGGGTAAAAAAAGTCTACTCTTCTTAAAAATGGGGGAAGACTTCTGTGTTCAGAAAAAAAATTCAATGGAGAAACATATGAAACAACTTTTAAAGAGTAATTTGCTTCAATCCCTTTTGATTGCAGCGTTTGGTTTAACGGGTCTTGGCGCATCAGCGCAGACCCCCTCGGGGGAGCCTATTAAAATTGGATTCTCCACTGAGCTTACCGGCCCGTGGACCTTTTTCGGCACCAGTTGCGCAGCGGGTTTGAAGTTTGCAGTAGACGAAATCAATAGCAGCGGGGGCGTGCTAAAACGCCCCCTTGAATTCATTGTTCAGGACAATCAAACCAATCCAACTCAGGCGCTCGCCTCTGTTAGGAACTTTGATGTCAACGATAAAGTACTTGCAATCAGCGGAACCACCAATTCTGATGTTTCATTGGCCATGTACGGTTATGCAGAGCAAAATAAATTACCGTTCCTTATCCCGGTTGCTGCCTTTCCGCAGTTGACCAAGCCGGGCACGAAGTACTCTTTTCGCATAGAGCCTGACGCGGTGGGGTGGGGTTATTCAATGGCCAAATTCATAGAGCAAAGGAAACCAGGTGCGACAGTTGCTCTTATGTACTCCGATGCTGCATTGATGAGAGCTATTTTTGCTGGTTTCAAATACCAAGCTGAAAAATCTAAGCTGAAAGTGGTCTCCGACATTGTCTTTCCCCAGGGCTCTAGCGACGCAACTGTGCAGTCGGCTCAGGTCAAGGCCACAAACGCAGACTACGTCATTATCAGTGGTGCGGGTGCATTTGACACCGTACTCAACAACCAATTATTAGATTTAGGTGTCAAGCCAGAGCAGATCATTCATCCCTTTGGAATTACGACGCAGGTCTTTAACTGGGGCTCCAAAAGCGTAGGCTCAATTTACGGGACCTTCTTTGATCAAGGTATTGAGAATTTACCCAAAGAGGGCAAAGACTTTATTGCAAAATATGACGCTGCAAATAACCGCCCACCGTCTTATGTCGAAAATTACTGTTACAACACGCCGTATATTTTTAAATCCGCCATTGAAGCTGCAGGCGTCGTGGATAGAGAGAAATTAAGGGAGGCATTCACCAAAATGAATATCAAAGAGCTCACAAGTGGAACGCCCATTCACTTTGACAGCAATGGTGCCAGAAAAGAGTACATGTACTTTATGCAAATTGTCTCTGTTGACGGCAAACGCAACTATAAATCCAAGCAGCTTTCCTATTTTGAATGGAATCCCGAGGTGATACCTGTTTATGACTTGGTCAAGTAAGCGCATTTAAAGAAGAGATATCGCCGTGGACTCATTTTTGCTCTTACTCGCCTCTACTGTCTCTACTGGTCTACTTTTAGGGGCGGTTTTCGCGCTCGTCGCGGCAGGGGTGACCATTGTTTATGGATGCATTTGGTTGCCCAATGCAAGTAATGGTCAATTTTTTCTCTTATCTGCGCTGGTTGCTTGGGGACTTACCTCATCGTACGGCTTAAACAGTTTTACAGCCTGTTTACTGGTACTTATTGCGAGTGTGGGTTTGTCCCTGCTTTTCGAGAAACTATTATTTCGACGTCTTTACAATGTGCCGGACCGAAATATCTCTTACTTTGTGATCACACTTGGGTTGACTCAAATAATGTCGGGGATTTTCTCTATGACATTTGCCAAATGGAGTGACCAATTCTCCTTGCCCCCTCTTGTCTCGGGGGTCACGATGATTGG